>CAYXVH010000266.1:0-11978 GCA_964468615.1 uncultured Thiotrichales bacterium
CGCTTTAAAGCCAACAGGCTTACCAGTGACTTCTCGAATATGGCTAATCATATCCAGTAAATCATCCGTATTATCAATATCTGGGTGTCTGTTGGGGCTGATGGAATCTGAGCCCAATGGAATTCCACGAATTTTAGAAATCTCTTCCGTGACCTTGCCACCTGGGAGAATGCCTCCTTTTCCAGGTTTTGCGCCCTGGCTTAATTTAACTTCAAACATTTTAACTTGTTCATGGGCGGCAACTTCGCGAAGTTTGTCGTCACTCAGATTTCCTGCTTCATCTCGCACCCCATATTTTGCTGTACCGATTTGAAACACGATGTCGGCACCGCCTTCTAAATGATAGGGCGATAAGCCTCCTTCTCCAGTATTCATCCAGCATCCGGCCATGCGTGCACCATTTGACAGTGCTAAAACAGCAGGTTTTGAAATTGCACCAAAACTCATGCCAGAGATATTAAATATTGAATTTGTGATGTAAGGCATTCTAGATAAGGGGCCAATAGTTACTTCGCTGGTAGGGACAGCATCTTCATCAAGCGTTGGATATGGGCAATTCACAAAAAGCACCGTACCGGTTGGACGCAGGTCACGGGTAGACCCAAAAGCCACGGTATTATCGATATTTTTGGCTGCTCTATATACCCATGATCTTTCAGCGCGATTAAAGGGTAATTCTTCTCGATCCATGGCAAAGAAGTATTGGCGGAAAAACTCACCTATCTCTTCAAAGAAATAGCGAAATCGGCCGATAACAGGGAAGTTATGGCGAATTGCATGCGTGGTTTGGGATCTATCGATGATGTATAGGGCTACAACAAATAGCACTAAGACGCCTAACGCAAAAATAAACAGTAAAACTGCAATTTCAAGGAAGCGTATAAAAAATATAGGTAATTCGGTGATCATACTGTTTTTCCCTTTTTAATTATTATGGTGTTTAAGTATGGGTTAGTAGAACGGAAAACAAAGCAACTTATTTCAACATATTATCGCTTAAATGAATTAGGCAATAAACTCATAATGTTGTTTTATTGACGTTATTAAATATTTTCTCAATTTAGCAAATGCTTTTATTCCTCAATTACAGGGGCGTGTATTTAGAAGGCAAGGTACACTTTGCAAGCAGATGTAATAAAAAATTAATATCTCGGTCTATTTAGCAAAAGTTGGATGTAAAAATTAAAAAAGTAAAATGAAAAAAATATTATTTAGGGAGCCAACATGAAAGCGTCAGATCTTTTTGTGAAATGTTTAGAAGAAGAAAATATTGAATATATATTTGGTGTTCCTGGTGAAGAGAATGCTGATTTTATGATTTCACTGGAAGACTCCAAAAAAATTAAATTTATTCTTACGCGCCACGAACAAGGTGCTGCTTTTATGGCAGAAATCTATGGACGTTTAACCGGTAACCCTGCGGCTTGTTTGGGCACTTTAGGGCCAGGTGCGACAAACCTAATTACTGGTGTTGCAGATTCAAATATGGATCGCGCACCTATGCTTGTGTTAACCGGTCAGGGTTCAACGGAGCGTTTACATAAAGAGTCACATCAAATTATGGATGTGGTGAAAATGTTTGAGCCAGTTACAAAGTGGGCAACCACAGTGCTTCATCCAAATACCATACCTGAGATAATTCGCAAAGCAGTACGAATTGCACGTACGGAAAAACCTGGCGCAGTGCATATTGAATTGCCTGAAGATATTGCAAAAGAAGAGACTGATAGTAATCCAATTAAACCACAACGCTATATGCGTTCGGTTCCAGATGAAGCGGTAATTGATAATGCTTTTGAGATGATTGCGACAGCAAAATATCCAATTATTCTTGTAGGCAATGGGGTAGCGCGCAAAGCTGCAAGTAAGCAGTTGCGTAAATTTTGTGAACAAACAAAGATTGGTGCGATGAGCACCTTCATGGCAAAAGGTTGTGTGGATGTAGATTCAGAGCAATGTCTATTTACAATCGGCTTGGGCAGCCGCGATCGAATGTCTTATTTGATCGATCAAGCTGATGTGGTGATTACGCTTGGCTTTGATATGGTGGAATACCATCCAAAATTATGGAATCCGGAATGTGATAAGAAAATTATTCATGCGGATTTTCTACCTTCAGAAATAGATCAAAACTATCATCCACAAATTGAATTAATCGGTGATTTGGCGCATACGCTAGAAGAGTTAAATGTGCGCGCAAAGCAACGCGCAAAATTTATTTACGATACCACCAAACAACAGCAAATCCGCAAAGGCATGCAAGAAGATATCGCGGAACATAAAGATGACGATACTACTGGTACTGTCCGTCCTCAGAAAGCCATCTGGGATGCGCGACAAGTACTAGGACCGGATGATATTTTGTTATCGGATGTGGGCGCACACAAAATGTGGATTGCACGTTACTTCCATAGTCATGAGCCCAATACATGTTTAATACCAAACGGTTTTTGTTCTATGGGTTTTGCCTTGCCAGGCGCCATTGCAGCTAATTTAGTGTATCCGGATCGTCGAGTTTTAGGTATTGCAGGTGATGCAGGCTTCTTGATGAATGTGCAAGAAATGGAAACTGCAAAACGATTAAATAGCAATATTGTGATGATGGTTTGGGAAGATAAACAATATGGTTTGATTGCATGGAAACAACAAGCCGAATTCGGCAAGCACACT
Organism: uncultured Thiotrichales bacterium; assembly: GCA_964468615.1. Classification (GTDB taxonomy): domain Bacteria; phylum Pseudomonadota; class Gammaproteobacteria; order UBA4575; family UBA4575; genus JABDMD01. Next base: position 2,671 of record CAYXVH010000266.1, read on the forward strand.
GACCTAGCATTTGATAATCCTGATTGGGAATTATTAGCGAAGTCGTTTGGTTGGAATGGTTACTATGTAAATAATAGTAAAGTGTTGCAGTCAACGTTAGAAACTGCATTTAATGATGGTGTGCCTAGTTTGGTAGTAGTGCCGATTGATTACCGTGAAAACATGTTGTTGACTAAACGTCTTGGTGAGTTAACTTTGCCAATATAAACAGAAAAATACTAATAAAATATGAGTAACAAAAAATATTCATTAATGCTGCATAAGGCTTCATCGGCGGCGGGCGTTTTAGAAGTGTATGCGCCATATGATCGTTCAATTATTGCACAAGTAGAAACTGTAAATACTGAGCATATAGAGCAAGCAATGTGTGTTGCCTACTCTTTGTATCGTGATAAAGATAGTTGGCTGCCTTTGCATAAGAGAATCGAAATTCTTGAAAAGACTGCGCAAATTATGGTGCAGGAAAAGGATAGGTTAGCCCTTGAGGCAGCGCAAGAGGGTGGTAAACCACTAGTGGATTCTAAGGTAGAGGTGGCGCGTGCAATTGATGGTATTCGCTTATGTATTGAGACTTTAAAAACAGATCAAGGCGAAATCATTCCAATGGGGGTGTCGCCATCATCAGCAAAACGCATTGCGATTACTCAAAAAGAACCCATTGGTGTAGTTGTTGCAGTGAGTGCATTCAATCACCCATTGAATTTAATTGTGCATCAAGTGGCAGCTGCGGTTGCAGCTGGTTGTCCAGTAATTGTTAAGCCTGCAGAAGATACACCGCTTTCATGTTTAAACTTCGTAAATATACTTTGGCAAGCTGGGTTGTCTAGTGAATGGTGCCAAGCAGTAATTCCTGAAAGTATCGCAGTTGCAGAACAACTCGTTACCGATGCGCGTGTTGGATTTTTTACCTTTATAGGTAGCGCAAAAGTGGGTTGGATGTTGCATTCAAAGTTAGCGCCTGGAGTGCGCAGTGCATTGGAACACGGAGGCGCAGCTCCAGTAATTATGGCAGAAGATACAGACGTTGATAGTGCGGTACAAAAACTTGGCAAGGGTGGTTTTTATCATGCGGGTCAAGTATGTGTTTCGGTGCAGCGTGTTTTTGCACATAAAACTCTAGCAAATTCATTTATCGAGCAGCTTGCTAGCTACGCAAAACAGCAGCGTATCGGTGATCCAACGATGGAGGCAACGGATGTGGGTCCATTAATTCGTCCCGCAGAAGTTGAACGAATAAGTAACTGGATGAATGAAGCTAAAAAAGAAGGCGCGCAATGTATTACCGGTGGTAATACGATTAGTGATACTTGTTATGAATGCACTGTACTGGCAAGTCCTTCATTGGAGAGCAAAGTAAGCACTGCAGAAATATTTGGCCCAGTAGTATGTGTGTATGAGTACGATGATTTAGATTGGGCTATTCAACAGGCCAATTCATTGCCTTTCTCTTTCCAAGCTTCGGTGTTTACAAATAACTTAGATACCGCAATGCGTGTTTATAAGCGAATAGATGCCTCTGCAGTAATTCTTAATGACCATACTGCATTTCGTATTGATGGTATGCCGTTTGCTGGTCTTAAGCAATCTGGTTTAGGGGTGGGTGGAATTCCTTATACCATTGAAGATATGCAAGTTAATAAAATGCTAGTGATGCATTCACCTGAACTTTAAGCCCAGCATTTAATAACCATTATGAAAAATTTTAATGAAGCATCAGGGTTTGATGTTTTGTTTAACCCTGCCTTAAATAAAGGCACGGCCTTTACTGAATCAGAAAGAGAAAAATATAAATTACGTGGTTTATTGCCACCTGGTGTATCGGATCCTGATGTTCAGTTAGATCGTGCACTGCAAAACATGCGCCGAAAGCATTATGACATTGAGCGTTATATTTTTTTGTCGACACTACAAAGCAGAAACGAAAAATTGTACTACCGTTTGATATTGGAAAATATTCAAGAAGTAATGCCATTGATTTACACACCCACTGTTGGGCAGGCATGTAAAGAGTTTGCTGCAATTTTTCGTCAACCTAAAGGTATTTATATAACTGTAAAAGACCGTGGCAAGGTAAAAGAAATTATTGCGAATTGGCCAGAGAAAGATGTGCGCGTCATAGTAGTTACGGATGGAGAAAGGATACTAGGCTTAGGAGATTTGGGTGCGAATGGCATGGGGATCCCCATAGGTAAACTTGCACTATATGTTGCTTGTGCAGGAATACAGCCAAATCAGTGTTTACCTGTAATGATTGATGTAGGGACTAATAATCAAGAACTTCTAGATGATCCTCTATATTTGGGTTTGAGACATAAAAGGGCGCAAGGTGATGAGTACGATTCTTTGGTGGATGAGTTTGTTCAGTCCGTCCAAACTGCTTACCCAAAAGCGCTCATTCAATTTGAAGATTTTCTTACACCCAATGCTTATCGCTTGTTGAATAAGTATCGTAAGCGAGTGCTATGTTTTAACGATGATATCCAAGGTACAGCTGGAGTTGCATTGGCGGGTGTTTATGCATCTACACGTATATCAGGTGTTTCGTTTAAAGATTTACGCATAATGTTTCTTGGTGCAGGGTCCGCTGCAACGGGTATTGCAGACTTAGTTACCTATGCATTTCAAAAACAAGGCTTTAGTGAGAAAGAGGCACGAAAAAAACTTTGGTTTGTAGATATTGAAGGTTTAGTGGTTAATTCTCGCAACGATTTTCTTCCTCATAACTTGCCATACGCTCATGATCATCCATCAGCTGATTTCATCTCAGCAATTAAACAAATTAAACCACATATTTTAATTGGTGCGACGGGTTTTCCTGGAACATTTACACAGGAAGCCATAGAGCTTATGGCTGAAATTAATGAGCGCCCTGCATTGTTTGCATTATCGAAACCGACATCGCGTGCGGAGTGCACGGCTGAACAAGCTTATGAGTGGACTCAGGGGCGCGCAATATTTACCAGCGGTAGTCCATTCGAAGAGGTGAAATATGAAGATAAAGATAAAGTGTTTAAACCTGGTCAAGGTAATAATGCGTATATATTTCCAGGGATAGGCTTAGGTGCAGTGCTGAGTAAAGCCACACGTATTACAGAAGATATGTTCTTGGCTGCAGCGAGAACGTTAGCTGATCTTGTAAGTGAAGAAGACTTATCAGTTGGTTCTATTTATCCACCGTTGCAAAATATTTGTGCGGCGTCACTGCAGATTGCAATATCGGTTGCTGAAGAAGCATATGCAGGTTGCGCTAGCGCTCTAAAGCGACCTGATAATTTAGAACAACAAATAGAAGATTATATGTATAAACCCGCTTATTAATTGGGCGAAAAAAAAACGGCGAACTAAAAGTCCGCCGTTTCATTAACAAGTTTAGAAGCTAATTACTTCTCGCCGCATTTTCCTTCGCCGCACTTGCCTTCACCTTCGCCTTTACCTTCGCCGCACTTACCTTCACCGCACTTGCCTTCACCGCACTTGCCTTCACCTTCGCCTTTACCTTCTCCACATTTTCCTTCACCGCATTTTCCTTCTGCGTCTTTACCTTCACCACATTTGCCTTCACCGCACTTGCCTTCACCTTCGCCTTTACCTTCTCCACATTTTCCTTCGCCGCACTTACCTTCTTCCATTTCGGCTACCATATAGCCAGCTGAAAGGGTGTTGATTTCAAATGGATTTTCTTCGGCATTTGCTGCGCCCATAGTGAATACGCTTGCTGCAAGGGCTGCGCCTACTGCAATGGATAAAGGTTTAAGTTCGTTTTTCTTAGACATGTCTAAATCTCCTAAAATTATGAGTTATTTTGGTAAAAAATTAGAAACTAATCAGTTCTATCGTTAAGGACCGGTCGTAATGCGTATTCATTACATTATTGTTTGAAAATACAGTAATAAAACCTGCGTCAATCTACAAGGGTTTAATGCTTCTATATTGGAGTGTTTAGGGGTTGTATAGTTCTATGCATGCTTAAATAATTAGGAATACACATATTTTATCATTAATTTACATTTTTCTTGCCTATATTTTTTTGGCGATATTCACATAGATCGATTATTGAGCATTCCCCACATTTTGGGGTGCGGGCAACGCATGTGTAGCGGCCATGTAATATTAGCCAGTGATGGGCATGTAACTTGTATTCTTCCGGCACGAATTTTTCCAACTTTAGCTCTACTTTTAGCACGTCTTTGCCCGGCGCGATTCCAGTGCGATTAGAGACACGAAAAATATGTGTGTCGACTGCAATAGTGGGGTGGCCAAAAACATTATTTAGCACTACGTTCGCAGTTTTTCTTCCAACACCCGGTAGTTTTTGCAAGGTATCACGATCGTCTGGAATTCTGCAGTTGTGTTCATCTATTAATATTTTACAAGTCTTGATGATGTTCTTGGCTTTACTATTATAAAGACCTATAGACTTAATATATTTTTTTAATCCTTGTTCACCTAAGTCCAATATTTTTTGTGGTGTATTGGCTACTTTATAGAGCTCTTTTGTGGCTTTGTTTACGCCCACATCAGTCGCTTGTGCAGATAGAATCACTGAAATCAATAATTCAAAAGTAGATTTATGTACAAGCTCTGTTTTGGGTGCCGGATTGGCTTCTCTTAAGCGTCGAAATATTTCGCTACGTTTTTCTTTATTCATGCTGGTTTAAGTACTGGGTTAGCGATCCAATAATTCTTTTTTCTTACGTTCAAAGGCTTCTTGCTTGGCTTGAATGGCATCTTTAAGTCTTTGATCTCGACGTTCTTTATTGTCGCGCGAAAAAACCGCGAAGGATTTCTTTAATTCACTCTGTTGTTGTTTTGGAATTTCTTTGCACGTTTCTGAAAATTCAGTATTTTCATCTAGCTCTATGCAATCCACGGGGCAGGGGGGTAGGCATAATTTGCAGCCTGTGCAATATTGACTGACAACAGTGTGTAGGTGCTTGGATGCACCGATGATGGCATCAAATGGACAAGCTTTGATGCATAAGGTGCAGCCAATGCATTCTTCCTCGACAATGCGAGCAATATATTTTCCTGTGGGAATTATATGTTCTTTTGTTTCCACACTTTATTTAACGCGCATACCAGGTTTAGATCCGCTATCAGGTTGTAGTAAGAAGATGTCTTTACCGCCAGGTCCAGCCGCCAACACCATGCCTTCCGACATGCCAAATTTCATTTTGCGCGGCGCAAGGTTCGCGACGACTACGGTTAGTCGACCTTCAAGTTCTTCTGGTGTGTAGGCAGATTTAATACCAGCGAACACATTCTTTTGTATGCCGCCTGTAGGTTCACCTAGGTCTAGCGTTAGTTGAAGAAGTTTATCTGCGCCTTCAACATGCCCCGCTTTTACAATCTTAGCGATTCTAAAGTCCAGTTTGGCAAAATCATCAAAAGTGATTTCATCACTAATAGGATCTGAAGCTTTAGGCGCAGTATCTACTTTAGAGTCTTCTATCATTTTATCTACCAAGTCTTTTTCTATTCGTGTAATCAAGGGCTTGAATTTGTTAATTTCATGACCTTCAGGCATGGGCTTGCCGTTATATAGATTTTCCCATGAGAATTCAGTATTCAGAAAGTTTTCTGACTTTGATGCCAATTCTGGCAGTACGGGCTTTAAGTATCCCATTAACAAACAAAACATATTTAAGCCAAAGCTACACACCTGATGTACTTCAGTTTGATATTTGTCTTCTTTTATCCGTTCCCAGGGCTTGTGTGCATCAATGATCTGATTGGCTATATCCGCAACTGACATGATGACGCGCATAGCTTCGGAATATTTGCGCGCCTCATAATAAGTTTTGATCTGATTACTTTTCTCAACCGCAAGGTCAAATGCATGAGTGCATTCATCATTAAAGCTTGCAGTAAGTTTGCTGTTATATTTTTTTGTAATGAAGCCTGAGCAGCGGCTTGCAATATTGACAAGCTTACCTACTACATCGCTATTCACTCTTTGTTGAAAGTCATCTAGATTTAAATCCAGATCATTAACACCAGGACCTAATTTCGCTGCAAAGTAATAACGTAAGTATTCAGGATGTAAGTAATCAAGATAGGTGCGCGCCTTAATAAAAGTGCCGCGTGACTTTGACATTTTTGCGCCATCTACGGTTAAGAAGCCATGGCAGAATACCGCGGTAGGAATTCTGTAATTAGCGCCATGCAACATGGCAGGCCAAAACAGCATATGAAAGTAGGCGATATCTTTGCCGATGAAGTGATACACCTCTGCATCACTGTCTTTATTCCAGTAGCTGTCAAAATCTTTTCCCGTGCGTTCGCAGTATTGTTGCAAACTGGCCATGTAGCCAATAGGTGCATCTAACCAAACGTAAAAATATTTGCCTGGTGCGTCAGGAATTTCAAAACCAAAATAGGGTGCGTCGCGGGAGATATCCCAATCATTTAAGCCAGATTCAAACCATTCTCTTAATTTATTGGTAATTTCCGGCTGCAAATTATCTTGATTGATCCATTGTTGCAGCATTTCTTTAAAGTCATTGAGCTTAAAGAAGTAATGCAGATTTTCTTTTTGAATTGGCGTTGCGCCGCTTACAGATGAGAATGGGTTGATTAAATCGGGAGGGGTATAGGTTGCTCCACAGGCTTCGCAATTATCGCCATATTGATCTTTGGCATGACATTTAGGGCATTCACCTTTTACAAAGCGATCGGGTAGAAACACATTTTCTTTCGGGTCAAAAAGATCCGTTACCGTTTTTGTAGTGATATGGCCGTTTTCTTTTAAGCGCTCATAAATCGTTGTTGCGTGTTTTTTGTTTTCTTCAGAATGAGTGGAATGATAGTTATCAAATTCGATTAAAAAATCTGAAAAATCTTTTTCGTGTTCCAGTTTTACCTTGGCAATCAGTTCTTCTGGCGTAATACCTTCTTGTTGGGCGCGCAACATAATAGGGGTGCCGTGTGCATCATCTGCACAAATATAGATGCAGTCATGGCCGCACATCTTCTGGAAACGTACCCAGATGTCAGTTTGGATGTACTCGACCAAATGGCCGATATGGATGGGGCCATTTGCATAGGGTAGTGCGCTGGTAACTAGAATGGATTTGCTCACAAGATGGTTCTTTCTAATATATATTTCAGGGGAGTATAAATTCGCCGTATTTAAAGCGCTGGGTACCTTATCAGTTTGGTCATAAAACCGCTATTTTTGTCATTGAAAATAGTGTTGTTATTGCTTGTATTGGGCACTTGCGAGTGCTACTCAAATAGGGATCTTTGCTGCTAAATCTAGCGTGATATAGTACTGCTCCGTTCAAATTGAACCCCATAATTTAGCCCTTCATGGCAGGAGCATATAAAGCATGGCCGAGCTTACCAAAGAGCAAGTAGAAGCTGTACTCAAAGAGATTCACGACCCAAATATTGATAAAAATTTAATGGCCAGTAATGCTGTTAAAAACATCGATATTGACGCTGGAAACGTTAATGTAGAAATCAAATTGGGCTATCCCGCCCAAAGCATAGTTGCTGATCTTGCTGAAGAGATTGAAGGTGCACTTACTGCCGCAGGTGCAAAAAGCGCTAAAGCTGATGTTGGCTGGATTATCGAAGCACACTCGGTACAAAAAAGCCTCAAACCATTAGAAAACATTAAAAACGTAATTGCGGTTGCCTCAGGTAAAGGCGGTGTTGGCAAATCGACTACTGCTATTAATTTGGCTTTAGCACTGTCCATGGAAGGCGCCACAGTAGGAATCTTAGATGCTGATATCTATGGGCCAAGCCAGCCACGTATGCTGGGTGTTAGCGGTCAGCCTAAGTCGAATGATGGCAAGAGCTTAGAGCCTATGGAAGCGCATGGATTACAAGCCATGTCGATTGGTTTCTTGATAGATGAAGAAACTCCAATGATTTGGCGTGGCCCGATGGTTACTCAGGCATTAGAACAGCTATTAAATGACACGCAATGGCGCGGATTAGATTACTTAGTGGTAGATCTGCCTCCGGGTACAGGTGATGTGCAATTAACTTTGGCGCAAAAAATTCCTGTCAGTGGAGCCGTGATTGTTACCACACCTCAAGACATCGCCTTGCTAGATGCGCGCAAAGGTTTAAAGATGTTTGAGAAAGTAGAAGTACCGGTACTGGGTGTTGTTGAGAACATGAGTATTCATATTTGTAGTAAGTGTGGCCATGAAGAACACATTTTTGGTGAAGGTGGCGGTAAAACTATGGCTGACGAATCCGGTGTTGAAATGCTTGGTTCGCTTCCACTCGATATTCGTATTCGTGAGCAAGTGGATGGTGGCAACCCAAGTGTAGTTGCTATGCCAGATAGCCGCATTGCAGAAATTTATCGTGAAATTGCGCGCAAAGCAGCAGCGAAACTTGCATCGAAGAGCAAAGACTACAGTGCGAAGTTTCCTAAGATTGTTATTCAGAACACGTAAAAGTTTTGAAAAAGTAGATGTTGATGAGTATTCGTTCTATTTCAATAGTAGCTGTATGTTTCGTAATGCTTGCACTACAAGCGTGTGGGACTTTAGATAAACGTTTAAACCCCATCCAGCCGAAAGTGTTTATCGATGCAATTGAAATTGAAGATGCAACCTTATCTGGATTAACGGCTTTGCTTACATTGAATGTAGAAAACCCAAATAATTTTGCATTAAATGCTCAAGGTTTGGATTACACCATGAGTTTGGCAGGCACAGATATATTAAGTGGTGAAAATACCTCTAACATGTCGGTGCCACCATTAGGCAGTGGCAAAATAGAAGTGCCCGTACGAATTAGCTACGCATCAATTTTAGAAACGATTCCAAAGGTATTGGAAACCGGTGTCGCATCATATAATTTCAGCGGCAGTATACATACACGTTTATTTAATATTCCTTTTACCAAAACAGACGAGTTGAAGTTGCCCTACATTGGTGGCTCATCTAATTAATCTTTAATTGTTTTAATCTAATTAAAATTTTATGGCGATAAAATCTGATCGTTGGATTCGCGAAATGGCGGAACAGCATGGCATGATTGAACCTTTCGAGGCAGGTCAAGTTCGAGAGAACGGTAATGGTAAAATGATTTCCTACGGTACATCTAGCTATGGTTACGATGTGCGTTGTGCAGAGCATTTTAAAATTTTCACCAATATAAATTCTGCCGTTGTTGACCCGAAAAGCTTCGATGAAAGCAGCTTTGTTGATTTGCATGCCGGTGAATGTGTAATACCTCCCAACTCTTTCGCCTTAGCTAGCACAGTAGAATTCTTCCGCATCCCACGTTCAGTGCTTACCATTTGTTTAGGTAAATCTACCTACGCGCGTTGCGGCATC
>CAYXVH010000267.1:0-7560 GCA_964468615.1 uncultured Thiotrichales bacterium
TAATAAGCAGCGCGAATACGGTGTGTGGAAGTTATGGACATCTGGAATCGTCAATCAAGGCTGAGACATTTAAAAATACGATGGATTCGTTGTTGCAACGAGAAAGTACTCATATCCATGCTGGGTCATCCGATATAACCACAATTGGCTGGTGCACGGGAGCAGGGCAAGGATTCATTGATGTGGCCGCCAAACTAAATTTAGACGCATATGTTAGCGGTGAAATATCCGAAGCAACTACACATCTAGCGCGCGAAGCAGGAATACACTATTTTGCTGCAGGACATCACGCAACGGAGCGTTATGGCGTGCAGGCATTGGCGGAACATTTATCTAAACAATTTGGGATAGAACACGAATTTGTAGACGTGGATAACCCCGCGTAATCAAAGCATTTTTCTAACTTCTACTTGACGAAAATCAGTTCTTGCGCCATCCTACGCGTCTTTCGTGTGCCGATATTCTGAGGTGGATTTTTGCACGCAATGCTTTTAAAAAGATCGATAATTCATCATTCAAATTAAACTAAATCATTAAACTTCGTTGAGACAAAGCGAGGAGAGTTAGTACATGGCAAAAGACAACATAGATCATGGTCGTCGTAAAGCACTTACTATAGGTACTGCTGTTGTAGGCGGTATTGGTACTGTAGCGGCCTTTGTGCCCTTCGTATCAAGCATGAATCCAAGTGCAAGTGCGCTGGCAGCAGGTGCTCCGGTAGAAGTGGACATCAGTAAAATGGAACCAGGACAACAAATCCAAGAAGTTTGGCGTCGCAAACCGGTTTGGATTATTCGACGTACTCCTGAAATGATTAGCACGCTGAGCAAGTTAACGGAAAAACTTCGTGATCCAAATTCAGAAGAAATATCTCAACAACCTGCCTTTGCTCAAAACGAGATTCGGTCTATTAATGATGAGTTTTTAGTACTAATTGGTATTTGTACACACTTAGGTTGTTCGCCTGAATTCAAACCTGTCCCTGGAGAAGTGGGCGCAACTTGGTTAGGTGGGTTTTATTGTGCTTGTCATGGCTCGCGTTTCGATCTTGCAGGTCGTGTATTTAAAAACGTACCAGCTAATAAAAATTTAGAAGTGCCTCCTTATCATTTCATCAGTGAGAATAGAATTCTGATTGGTATGACTGAAGAAGAGGCTAAAGTATGAGCGAACAAGCAACAGGACTGTTGGGTTGGATAGATGCCCGTTTCCCTCTCAGCAAAATGATGAGAGAGCATTTATCTGAATACTACGCACCGAAAAATTTTAACTTTTGGTATTTCTTTGGTTCTTTAGCGTTACTCGTTTTAGTTATTCAAATATTAAGTGGCATTTTCTTAACCATGCACTACAAGCCGGATGCTGCGTTAGCGTTTGCATCGGTGGAACACATTATGCGTGATGTGAATTGGGGTTGGTTAATACGCTACATGCATTCAACAGGTGCATCGTTCTTCTTTATCGTTGTGTATCTACATATGTTCCGTGGCTTGATGTACGGCTCATTTAAAAACCCTCGCGAATTGATTTGGCTATTCGGCATGCTTATTTATGTAGCCTTAATGGCGGAAGCATTCATGGGTTACTTGCTGCCATGGGGCAACATGTCTTATTGGGGTGCGCAAGTTATTATTAACTTGTTCAACACTATTCCATTTGTTGGTGAGGCAGTTTCTGAATGGATTCGCGGAGATTTTGTAATTTCTGATGCTACTCTGAATCGCTTCTTCTCGTTACATGTTATTGCAGTACCGCTGGCATTATTAGGTTTAATTGTTGGCCATATTCTTGCGCTACATGAGGTTGGTTCTAACAACCCTGATGGTGTTGAGATTAAGAAAACTAAAGGCGCAGATGGTATCCCTCTAGACGGCATTCCATTCCACCCTTACTACACGGTTAAAGATATTCTAGGTTCTGTAGTGTTCTTGGCAATCTTTGCGTTCGTAATTTTCTTTATGCCAGAAATGAATGGCTACTTCTTAGAGCATGCAAACTTTGATCCTGCAAATGCATTAAATACACCAGATCATATTGCACCGATTTGGTACTTTACTCCGTTCTATACAGTGTTGCGTGCCATCCCGGATCCATTCTTAGGATTCATGATGATGGCGATGGCAATCGTTGTGTTGTTCTTATTGCCTTGGATTGATCGCAATCCTATTAAATCCATTCGCTATAGAAGCGCCTTGTTTAAGATCAATCTTATTTTCTTTGTGGTTACCTTTATCATTTTGGGTTACCTAGGTCTTAAGCCGGTTACTGATATGGCTTCTCAATTGGCGCTACGCTTTACTGAAGTTTATTTCTTATTCTTCTTTGTATTATGGACGTACAGCAAGCCGCGATCAGGCGGATTTTGGATTGGTAGCTTTATCGTGTTACTAGCAGGAATTACGCTTTACGATTTATTTATGAATTCGTCTGAGACACCAGAGTTAATTTGGTATACCTGGGTTATACCTGCTGCCTATTTGTTTATTGCTTTACTGTTTCCTCAGTTCACGAATTGGGATGCTGAAAAGCAAGTGCCAGAGCGAGTGACATCATGAAAATTGTAAACAAAATTTTATTTATATTCGTTTTGTCTGCATTGCCAATGAGCTATGTATGGAGCGCAGGTGGTGGCCACGATCTTGATATCGGGAAAGTGAATATAGAACTGCATAACAAAGCTTCTTTGCAGCGCGGTGCAAAATACTTTGTTAACTATTGCCTGAGTTGCCATCCGGCTCAGCATAGTCGCTATAAAAGAGTGGCTGACGATCTGGGTATTCGCGAAGATTTAATGGTCGACAATATGATTTTTACTGGCCAGAAGTTTGGTGAGTTAATGACGGTTGCAATGAAGCGAGAAGATGCGCAGGCATGGTTTCTTGGTGTTGACCCACCTGATTTGAGTACTCACGTGCGTGCAATTGGCCCTCAAGCCGTATATGAATTTCTGAAAACGTTTTATGTGGACGAGCATCGCCCGTTTGGTGTGAATAATCTTTATTTACCAAACACCGCAATGCCTCATGTACTGGAAGGTCTGCAAGGTTTGAATCGTGCAGAATTCCATGTTGAGAAAGATAAGGATGGAAGTGAGCGCCAGGAATTCGATAAATTTGAGATAGTTAAGAAAGGTTCTCTTAGCGAGCAAGAATATGAGCAAGTGGTAACAGATATTGTTAACTTCTTGGCGTACCTTAGTGAGCCTGCTCAGTTGATACGAAAGAGCATTGGTGTAAAAGTGCTATTTTTCCTAGCTTTATTGGGAATACTCGCTTACTTCTTGAAAAGAAATTACTGGCAAGACATACACTAAGTATTTTGTCGGCCCATAACGAATTACATAAAAAGAGAAACTCATGGCTTTAGTAGCAAATAGACGTTCTGGAATGACCTTATTTTCAGATCCGCATTGTGCGCAGAGTCATCGGGCACGCATTGTTTTAGCAGAAAAAGATATCACCGTTGACGTCGTTCATATCGACCCCAACAACAAGCCTGAAGATTTGCTTGATGTTAACCCTTATAATTCGGTGCCTACTCTAATTGACCGAGAGTTAGTTCTTTATGATGCGCGTGTGATTATGGAATACCTTGATGAACGCTTTCCGCATCCGCCGCTAATGCCAGTAGATCCTGTGTCTCGATCTAAGTCACGTTTGGCGTTATTCCATATTGAAAAAGATTGGTATGTGCCGTTGAATGAAATTAGATCTAGTAATCCGGATGTTTCGAATGCAGCTAAAAAGTCTTTGCAAGAAAGCATTCTGTCTACGGTTGAAGTTTTTAGTGCCAAACCCTACTTTCTGAGCGATGAATTCAGTTTGGTAGATTGCAGTATTGCGCCAATCCTATGGAGATTACCGTATTTTGGTATCAAGCTTGGTGCTACCGCTAAACCGATTATGCAATACGCTGAGCGCGTATTTGATCGGCCTTCCTTTAGAAGCAGTTTGTCTGAAGAAGAAGTCGAAATGTGGCCGGGTTAGTTGGCCGGATTAGTTGGCAAGTAAAGTAATCGCTCTCAAGTTATACTGACCAATATTATTATCTGATTATTAATTTCTCGCCTATGACTTCAAGTCGACCATACTTACTACGAGCGATGTACGAATGGATCGTAGATAATGGTATGACGCCCTATATTCTTGTTGATACAAAAAATGATCAAGTCATTATTCCTCGTCAATTCGAAGAAGACGGGAAAATTGTTCTAAATCTTGGTCCAACTGCGGTGCAATCTCTTGATCTTGGGATTGAGGCGGTTAATTTTGACGCTAGATTTGATGGCACTTCTATGGATGTGATTGTGCCGATAGAGTTTATCCTCGCAATATACACACGCGAAAATGGGCAAGGCATGATGTTTGCAGAAGAGGACTTACCTCCCCCTGGTGACGATTCTCAAGATGATGCAAGCAAGCAAAAAACACCTCACTTACGTGTAGTGAAATAGACTACATTTATTAGACATAGATCTAGCTGTAAAACAATTCCATTAGATAATGTTAAAAGTTTTACAAGACGATATTACAACTTTAAAAATTGATGCCGTCGTAAATGCGGCAAGTAATAGCTTGTTAGGCGGTGGAGGTGTTGATGGCGCGATTCATAAAGCCGCTGGACCAGAGCTTCTAACATTTAATAAAACACTAAATGGTTGTGAAACAGGCGCTGCTAAAATTTCACCCGGATTTGATCTGCCTGCAAAATGGATCATCCATACAGTAGGTCCAGTATGGCAAGGCGGTAATGCCAGTGAGCCTGAATTATTGGCGAATTGTTATCAACATAGTTTTGAATTAGCGCTAGAAAATCAAATTAAAACCATTGCTTTTCCTGCAATCAGTACCGGCGTATATGGCTATCCTAAACAAGCTGCAGCAGTTATTGCCGTTCAGCAGTTAAAAAATTATGAAGATAAGTTTGAGGAAGTTATTGCTTGTTGCTTTAGTGAGGTAGATGTAGAAATCTATGAGCGTTTGTTGGGTTCGGGAATACAGGCAGCTGCTGTATAAAAACTTTAAGCTATACTTAATTTTAACGCGTCAAAAATCTGATCGCGGATTTCGGTTACCGTCCCAATTCCATTTACCTGAATGAATTTAGGTGCATGTTCATCGCGGCTATCTGCCCACTTCGAATAATACTCAATAAGCGGTTGGGTTTGTGTGTGATAAACATTTAAGCGTTTTCGAACAGTATCTTCTTTATCATCTTCGCGTTGAATCAATGTGTCATCTGTTTCATCGTCATGGTTTTCATGTTTTGGCGGATTAAACACTATATGGTAGGTGCGACCAGAGGCTGGGTGCACGCGCCGACCACTCATGCGTTTAATAATTTCATCATCATCTACATAAATTTCAATAACAAAGTCAATGTTGATGCCGTGTGCTTTTAGGTCTTCTGCTTGGGCAATCGTGCGCGGAAAGCCATCAAACAAATATCCATTTTTACAATCCTCTTTGGTGATTCGATCATTAACTAAGCCAAGAATGATCTCATCAGAAACTAAGCCGCCCGACTCCATTACTTGTTTCGCCTGCAAGCCAAGAGGAGCATCTTTTGCAATGGCAGCACGTAACATATTGCCCGTAGAAATTTGCGGGGTTTTGAATTTTTCTTCAATGTAGTTTGCCTGAGTGCCTTTTCCCGCACCCGGGCCGCCTAATAATATAATGCGCAATATTTAGCTCCTAAAAAAGCGTAATGTAGTGAAGTTATTAACGGCTTCATTTAAATATTATTTAGAAATATCAGTAATTAATATGTCAACATCAAGTAGCGGTATTTAAAGTGGATTAAAAGGTAGGTTGTTTGGGTTGATAGTAAAATGTTTCTAAATCACACATGCTGTGTCTCATAAAATCGAATGTTAACAAAAAAATTGAATGGATTGAAAGTGTTATTTATGGATTGAAAGTGTTATTTAAATGATACTTAATATTTTCTACCATCCGTGGTGGTCGAAGCGGTCATTTTTTTAAGGAAAGATATGGCTGATTTTGTCATCCATATGGTCGACATCTAAATATTTGGCAGGGTCTTGCCAGGGTTTAGGATGTTATTTGGATCAAACTGTTGTTTGATTTTTTGCATCAAAGATAGTGTTTTGGAGTCTATTTCTTGGCTAACGTAATCACGCTTTGCAATACCAACACCATGCTCACCTGAAAGGGTTCCACCTAGATTTAATACCAGCTCAAATACTTCATTTAGGCAATTCTTAGCCGCTAGTTCTTGCTTGGTTGCATCATATAAAAGATTTACATGTAAATTGCCATTGCCAGCATGGCCAAAATTAAAAATAGAAATATCATATTTATTGCTTAGTTTTTCTAACTCAGACAATAATTTAGGCAGCTGAGTAACTGGGACTACAACGTCTTCATTAATTTTATTCGGTGCGGAGCTGCGCAAAGCAGGAGAGAGAGCTTTGCGTGCTGCCCAAAGTTCCGCTTTTTGTTGTTCATCTGCCGCGGTTTGAATATCTATGCAACCTGTAGAATTTGCAGCATTCAAAACAGCTTGTGTACTGGATTGTATGTTTTCATTAAGCCCGTCCACTTCAATCATCAGCATGGCTTGCGCTTCTTTGTCTAATTCAAGATTTGAATTTTTACGAATCAAATTTAATGAACCTGAATCAATGAATTCCAATGCATAGGGTAGCGCGCTTTGGGCCAGCACATTCATAACTGCTTCAATAGCAGTATTGGAGTCTTTGTATAAAGCGCGGATAGTATTGATACATTCGGGTTTGGGGCTAAGTTTTAGACGTGCTTCGGTGATGATGCCTAATATACCTTCACTGCCAATAAGTAAACGAGTGAGGTCTAAGCCAACTACACCTTTAGTGGTGGCACTGCCTGTGTGGATGGTTTCACCTATGCCGGTTATTGCGGTGAGGCTCAGCGTGTTTTCTCTGCAGGTGCCATATTTAACGGCGCGTGGTCCGGCTGCATTGCAGGCAAGGTTGCCTCCAATACTACAATAATCAGCACTGCTGGGGTCGGGCGGCCAAAATAGGTTTTGCTCTGCAGCTTGTTTTTGCACTTCTACATTTAATACGCCTGGCTCAACGCGAATGTTTCTGTTTTTATAATCAAATTCTAAAATTTGATTCATCCGTTCCGTAGATAGCACTACTCCAGCTTGAATGGGCACAGCAGCTCCCGTAGTGCCTGTGCCGCGACCGTGTGTGGTGAGTGGAATTTTGTATTCGTTACAGATTTTTACAGCTTGTTGAATTTGTTCGTGCTGCTGAGGGAGTAATACTGCATCCGGGCATGTATGTTGCTTGCTATTGTCATAGCCATACGCCCAACATTCGCCTTGATCGCTTAGTACGGAATCTTTTCCGCAAGCATCGATAAACTTGCTGGTGATAGAAGAATCTAAAGCCACGTTTTAAATTACGTAAACGAGTATTAACCAAGTAATGATTGATCGATCAGATCGCAAAGACAATGTAAGACTAAAAGGTGTACTTCTTGAATGCGCGCAGTTGAATTACTAGGGACCCGAATTTCAATATCTGTATCTTTTAAAACCGAAGCT
>CAYXVH010000268.1:0-6193 GCA_964468615.1 uncultured Thiotrichales bacterium
AGCATAATAAGTTTAGCCAAAAACCAGACTTCCTCATTTCCTGCATAGTGATTTGACCAGAACCATATACAATTGCGTTAGGGGGAGTCGCGATAGGTAACATAAATGCACAGCTCGCTGCAATGGCTGCAGGTATAACTAGAACGTAAGGATGAATATTAAGTACGGGTGCAATTGCGGCTAATACGGGGACGAGTGTGGCAGTGGTAGCAGTGTTCGAGGTTAACTCCGTTAAGAATACTACTGCTGTAATAATAATTAGCAAAATTAATAATGGTGGCATGAATGCAAGCACGGTTGCCTGAGCACCAATAAACTCGGTTACACCATTTGCCTGTACGGCAGCGGCCAAGCTTAAACCTCCGCCTAATAAAATTAAAATTCCCCAAGGTAAATCTCTTAAGTCTAGCCATTCTAATATAAAGTTATTATTTGATCTTGCTGGAATCAGAAATAGCAAGATTGCAGAAAAAATCGCAATACTGGAGTCAGTGAGTCCAGATAGTGGCTTATAAGTATTTCCATTTAATTCAATTTCAAGCCCTTGTAAAAAAGTGCGACTTAACCAAAGCAAAATTGTAAATACAAAAACCCAACAAACTGTTTTTTCTTCATAACCCATTTTGCCTAGAGAATGCTTTTGATCGAATAATGACTTAGCAGAGTGATTTAGTGAAACTTTATCAACTTTGTAAATGACTTTGGATAACAACCACCAAGCAATTGGAAGTAAGATTAATGCTGTAGGTGTGCCTATCTTGGCCCATTGTAAAAAACTAATATCTTGTTGGAAGGGTGTATCAATAGCGTCTTTTAAAAATGAAGCGACGAATAAATTTGGCGCGGTACCAATAACAGTTGCAATACCTCCAATATTAGCTGCATAAGCAATGCTTAGCATAATGCAGGTAGCAAATGCACTATGCTTAGTGTTTTTGCTGGTTAGTAAAGCAATTATGCTTAATCCAATAGGTAACATCATTGCAGTGGTTGCTGTATTGGAGATAAAGGCGCTTAAAAACGCGGTGGCCAACATAAAGCCACCTACAATTCGAGAAGGTGTATTGCCTATTTTTGTCAAAATTCCTAAAGCAATACGCTTATCTAAATTCCATCGTTGGATTGCAATGGCAATAATAAAACCGCCTAAGAATAAAAAAATAATATGAGATGCGTAGGGTGCAGTAGCCTCTTTTATAGATGCCACATCAAATAATGGGAACAGTGCAATCGGAAGCAGTGCGGTAACGGTTATATGTGTTGCTTCGGATAACCACCAAACCGCCATCCATACTAGTAAGCATAGGGTGGCTTTGGCTGTATGGGTAAATATTGTGGATTCACCGTTGCTTGTAATATATTGATCAGGTAGCAACCAATACACTGCCAAGGCCAGTGTTGGACCTAAAATAAGCCAAATACCCTTGAATTGAGCTTCACCCATATCTCTTCAGTCTAATACTTTGATATTACTTAAAAAATTGTTATTCGTTAAAATAGAAGTACATATTTACTAGTTAAGCTATGGAATCAAACTCACATATTATAGATACTTTATCACGCCCTATTCGTGATTTAAGAATATCGGTTACTGATCGTTGCAACTTTCGCTGCACCTATTGCATGCCAAAAGAAGTCTTTAATTCTGATTATGAATTTTTACGTAGAGATGACTTACTTAGCTTTGAAGAGATAACGCGTATTTCTAAAGTTTTTGCAGACATTGGGGTAAAAAAAATACGTTTAACGGGTGGCGAACCGTTGCTGCGTAAAAATATACCAGTATTGATCGAGCAACTTTCAAGCATTGCTGGTATAGAAGATATCAGCCTTACCACTAATGGTGTGCTGTTAACTCAAAACATGGCCCAGCAATTAAAAGACTCAGGTCTTCAACGAATCACGGTCAGTTTAGATGCGTTAGATGACGAAACTTTTAAAGCGATTAGCGATGTTACATTTAAGGTAGATAAAGTATTGGATGCAATTGAGACAGCTGATTCTGTTGGTCTTTCGCCTGTTAAAATTAACATGGTTGTAAAGAAGGGTATTAATGAACATGCAATTTTACCGATGGCTAAACACTTCCATGCTAGCGGTAAAATCTTACGTTTTATAGAGTATATGGATGTTGGTAGTACTAATCATTGGCAAATGGATGATGTCTTTTCTGCTAAAGAAATTGTTGATGTTATTAATCAAGAGCTACCCATCGAGCCTGCAGATGAAAATTACAAAGGAGAAGTTGCTAAACGTTGGCGTTATAAAGACGGTGGCGGGGAAGTGGGAATTATTTCATCAGTCACCCAGCCATTTTGTCAGAGTTGTACACGTGCAAGATTATCTGCAGAAGGTAAACTATATACATGTTTATTTGCCACTCAAGGTAAAGATCTTCGTCATTTGATACGAGAGGGCGCGAATGATGAACATGTAAAAGAAGTAGTGAATGCAATTTGGAAAAAACGCACTGATCGTTACTCTGAATTACGAACTTCAGAAACAGTTCTACTTCCTAAGGTTGAAATGTCTTATATAGGTGGTTAAATCTAATTTGATACCGAGAACTGCTTTGGTTGACTGCTTTTAGTCACAATCAATTAGTTTATTGAATACACCCAACGATCGTTGGGCGTATTTATTTAAGGCTGAATTTTAGCTTACTCAGAAGTTAATGCAGCGCCAACTTTTCCAGAAATCATTCCTATTATCGCGCCAATAATCAATGAGACACCAATAACAACCAATGGATTGTTAAAGCTTCCTGAAGTTAATGCATTCATGGTCAATGCATCTGGTGTTTGCAGTGCATAGGCTGCTACACATGCATAGCCAAATACACTCGCTGGGATAGAGTCAAATATTTCAATATGCGCTAGTAAGCACATAACTGTTACCAGTACTGCAATAACTATTCCTGCCCAAATTGGCAAAGACAATGCGCCTGCTAATGGAATGGCAAGGATAATTAGTAATGTAAGCCAGGCGAGGATTGCTCCGAGGATATTACAGATAATAGTTTTTTGTAATGCTTTTCCGTCTCCACCTAGTACAAAATAACATCCCCACGCAACGAATACTGCCCATATTAAAACCTTTCCTGCAAGTGGGCCGAGACATAAAGCAGCTGCGATACCACCTAAAACACCAATACTTATAGATAATGCTACTAGACTTTTCATTTTAACTTCCTCCATAGAAGTGCGAAATTATTATTATAAAATTAGTTATTCTTTAACTAAGCTTCTATCTTTTAACTATGCACCAAGCTGAAGCATAGCTTAGTTGGCACTTTACTCATGAGCTTAGGTAGTGCAAGCTAATTTTTATGAACATTCAAGTTACTTATAACTTTAATTGTATAAATTTATGAAGTATAAAAACTAATGTCCATAAAGCATAATCTAATTATTATTGTCTATGGAGAAAATTTAATTAATTTATGAAACTACACAGAATAGAGAGGAATGATCACAAATATTACTATAGTCAATAACCTATTAATATTAAGTTTGGCTTTAGAAAAATTTAAGAAAAAGATTAAATGAAAACTGGTCCTACACTATAGTTAAATAGCTTTGATGCTAATTGCTTTAAGAAGATTAGATGTTTGGCTGAATTAGTAATTTAGATTAAATTTCTTTTAGCCGTGGCATAAGTTCAACTAGATTACAAGGCCGATTGCGATAATCTAGTTGGTGCGAAATCAACTTATCCCAAGCTTCTGCACATGCGCCTGCGGAGCCAGGTAAACAGAAAATATATGTTCGATTCGCTACACCAGCAAAAGCTCGTGATTGAAGAGTAGAAGTTTTAATTGTCTCAAACGACAACACGCGAAACATTTCTCCGAAGCCGGTAATTTCTTTATCTAAAAGTGGCCGTATTGCTTCAGGGGTGCCATCGCGCCCCGTTACACCTGTGCCGCCAGTGCTTATCACTACATCTGGTTTGGCTTCAGCAATCCAGGCTGATACTGCAGCGCGTACTTGATAAATGTCATCGGTTACGATTTTCTTCTCATATACTGTATGCCCAGCTTTACTCAGACGACCACATAGTAATTTACCGGATTTATCATCTGCTTCGGTACGAGTATCGGATATGGTTAATACCGCAATATTTAAAGGTATAAAAGAACGTTCGTTGTCACTCATATATAATAATGTTCTGATTAATCTATACTCTTAATTTAGCGTACTTCGTAATTAATGTCATAGAAAATGAAAGTTGAAATATTTGATAAGCCTTTTGATCCTTGGCAAGAGGCCAAGAGTTATCAAGATGACTGCCTTGATGCAGGTAAGTTTGGAGCGATGACGCTATTTGTCGGCACGATGCGAGATTTGAATGAAGGTGATGCAGTAATTTCAATGACACTAGAACATTACCCTGAGATGACTCAAAAGCATCTTGAACAAATTACAGAAGATGCAAAAAATAAGTTTGATATTTTGGATGTGTTACTCATGCATCGGGTAGGGAAAGTGTTTCCCAGTGACCCTATAGTATGTGTAGCGGTTTGGTCAGAACATCGTGCAGCTGCTTATGATGCAAACCGGTTTGTTATGGAAGATTTGAAAGTTAAAGCACCATTTTGGAAGAAAGAAGTTCTTGAAGGTGAACAAAAAACAAACGAGCGTTGGGTGGAAAAAAACACTCCTGCCTAAAATTTATTGAAGTCTAAATGATCGCTTCAAATGGTAAAACTTGAACACTATCGCCTTCATCCACGCCTTCAGATTCGATTGCTAAAATAATAAAGCAATTTGCATCTGACATGGAGCGTAAAATACCTGATCCTTGCGCACCTGTTTTAACGACTTCATATTGCGTTGGATTGTTTTTACTTTGGCTAAGTATTCCACGTTGATATTCTACTCGACCAGGTCGTTTTCTTAATTTAGTTTGACAAGTTGCATTAATCATAAGAGGTGCTTGATAACGCATGCCGGTTAATTTTTTAAGTGCAGGTTGCACAAACATGTAGAAAGTGACCATTACAGAAACTGGATTGCCGGGTAAACCAAAGAACCAAGCGTTTTTAATTTTACCAAAGGCGAGGGGCCTGCCTGGTTTCATGGCCACTTTCCAAAAGTTTACTTCACCAATTTTCTCTAGTGTTTCTTTGACAAAGTCTGCATCACCAACGGATACGCCTCCTGAGGTAATAATTACATCTGCTTTATCTGCCGCATCCATAAATGCCTGTTCAACCACTTCGCGTTTATCTTTAATTACACCTAGATCAATAATTTCTACACCTAAACGCGTTAGCATTCCATGCAAAGTGTAGCGGTTACTATCATAAATTTGTCCGACTTCAAGTTTGCTGCCCACTGGGCGTAATTCATCACCGGTTGAGAAAAAGGCAACACGTAATTTTTTAACTACACTAACCTCGCTAATGCCTACCGATGCAAGCAGACCTATGTCTGCAGGTGTAAGCGCTTGACCTTTGCAGAGTACTTGTCCGCCAATGGGTATGTCTTCTCCAGCTTGGCGTACATTTTGTCCAGCTTGGTGTGTGTCATCGATAAGGATGTTGTCGTCACTTTTTTCAATATGCTCTTGCATAACAACTGTATTAGTTCCTTCTGGCATGGCTGCCCCGGTCATAATTCTTACGCACTCACCGCTATTGACCATACCCATGTAAGGTCTTCCAGCCCATGCGGTGCCGATATTTTTTAATGAAGTCTGCGAATCTTTGGGTATGTCAGTGGCTTGAATGGCATAACCGTCCATTGCTGAATTAGTATGTCCCGGGACATTTATGCTAGATGAAATATCTTCTGCCAATGTGCGATTTAACGCTTCGCGTATAGGTAATATCTCAATTTCTATAAGCGCATCAACCTGATTGAGAATTAATTGCAAGGCTTGCTCGGCATCCATTGAGGCAGAGTCAAAGTCATCAATGCAGCTAGGGTCATGTTTAATCGAATCAGGTTTTTGGTTATTTGTAGTCATAAATGATCTGCTTGCTTGTCTTCAATGTATTATACGTATAATGCTCATATTATATGAACTTGAATTCTTTATATTAGTCTACTTTACTCATATCAATAATCTTCGAAATATTTTCACGTTTTTCTATTTTAATCCGACATATGAAATATAAATTTACATCTATATTCCTGAATACTCATAAAATATTTGGCTATTTATTCTTGCTTGTAATTTCTTTATC
>CAYXVH010000269.1:0-12094 GCA_964468615.1 uncultured Thiotrichales bacterium
GAGCGGGTGATGTCATTCCTGAGGTGGTTAAAACTGTTTTAAAAGCTGGTGAAAAGCGTAATAAGCCTATACAGGCACCTGCAAAATGCCCTGAGTGTGATTCAGAAGTGGTGCGTATTGATGACGAAGCTGTTGTCCGCTGTAGTGCAGGATTATTTTGTCCGGCACAACGTAAAGGTGCGATCAAACATTTTGCTTCACGCACAGCAATGGATATAGAAGGCTTGGGCGATAAGCTGGTCGATCAATTGGTTGATGAGAAATTAATTTCCAGTGTACAGAATTTATTTTATTTACAGAAAGAAGACATTACTGTGCTGGAGCGCATGGGTGAAAAGTCTGCGACAAATTTATTAGCTGCAATAGAAGAGAGTAAAGAGACTAGTTATTCTCGTTTTATATATTCATTGGGTATACGTGAAGTGGGTGTAGCCACAGCTACTGCTCTTGCAGATTATTTCCCGAATTTGAGTTCATTGCTGAGCGCTAGCAATGAACAATTGCAAGAGATTGATGATGTAGGGCCGGTGGTAGCGGAAAATATCACGGCTTTTATTGCGCAAGCGCATAATAGAGAAGTTATTGATGAGTTAATAAAGGCAGGAATAGTTTGGAAGAAGACAACGAGTGTAAAAAAGAAAAATAATTATCTTGCTGGAAAAACCTACGTATTAACCGGGAGTTTAGAAAAATTTAGCCGTCCAAAAGCTGCTGAACAGTTGAAACAACTAGGGGCAAAGGTAACTAATAGTGTTTCTAAGAAAACGACTGCGGTTATTGCCGGAGAAAATCCTGGTTCTAAGACAAATAAAGCAGAGGCTTTAGGTGTTGAAATATTAAATGAAAAAGATTTGCTAAAGCTTCTCAAATCGTAGCTAGATTGACATGACTATCTTCATATTAGATAGTTTGTTGTGTTGTCTTTGAGTGCAGACGATTAAATTATCAATTTGGAGCTGTTTTTTGAAAACGGAACGCAGGGCAGTAGCACGTTATCGAGCTAAATTGGCTGTTCAGATAAATATGGACGAGTATAGTTTTGATGCAACTTCCATGGAAATTTCTATGCGAGGGATGCGCATTATTTGCGAGGGTCCGACGGCAAACAAAATCTTCAATCGATACATACAGGTCACGCCTGGCGAGAATATTGCCGCGGATATCCATATAAAGATCCCCAAGCCGCGTGGTTTGACAGATACTGTTAAATGTTTAACTAGAGTTATTTCAGTTAACCGAGCATCCCAGAGTAGTTATATAGTTGGATTCAATGTTATTGAATTTGATGAAGATGGTCGAGAGCTCTGGGAAAACTACATTTCTACTAAGCATTAGTGCCTGAAAGGTAGTTGCCTTTGGTAATATAAATAAATGAAGCATTTGTAGGGGGTTCAAATGCATATTGTACTAAGTGTTATCACCGCTTTAGCCGGACTAATCTGGGCGATTTCATCGCTACAAAAATCTGGTTTTGATATAAACTCTTTAAATCCATCCCTCTGGCATCGACGTAATGGTTGGCGCAATATACATGATGCTAAACCTATTTATAAATTATCTGAACCGCTTGATGTTGCTGCCTTACTTCTTTTGGGGATTGCAAAATGTGAAGGTGAAGTTAGCGCAGAACAAAAAAATTTAATCACTTCAATATTTGAAATGGATTTTCATTTAAGTGCTGATGAAGCTTCAGATCAATTATTAGCAAGTTCTCATTTATTACGAGATGAAATATATATCGTAGATAATATTCAGAAAATTTTAGAGAAAAGTAGCTCGAAGTTTTCTGCAAGTCAAATTTCTTCGTTAATCTCATTGATGGAAAAAGTGGCTGAAATTGATAGCCCTGTGAATCAGGAACAGCAAAAATTAATTAATGCTACTCAGCAATATTTTGCTAAAATAAAAAAAGGATCTAATGAGTGGTAATATTCTCGTTTCAATGAGATGGCCGTTCTAACTTGATAATTAATATACAATAGAGTCATTAAAAGATTCTAATTACTAAAATTCTTCTAAAAATTCGTAGCATTACAAATTGTCAAATATTCACCCTACTTCTGTTGTATCTTCAAAAGCAGAAATCGATACTGATGTTAAAATAGGGCCTTATTGTGTCGTTGAAGATCATGTAATTATTCAATCGGGCACTGAAATTGGTCCCCATTGTGTACTGCACTCCTATGTAAAACTTGGTAAGAATAATCGATTACATGCGCAAGTCGTCTTAGGAGGTCTTCCGCAAGATTTATCATTTAGTGGCGAAGAAACCTGGGTTGAAATTGGCGATGAAAATATCATCCGAGAAAATTGCACAGTGCATCGTTCTACCAATCCAGATGTTCCAACTACGCTGGGTTCTAAATGTTACTTGATGAGCTATTCGCATGTGGCACATGATTGCCAGCTGGGCAACGAAGTAATTCTTACTGCATATGTTGGACTGAGTGGGCATATTGAAATTGGAGATAATGCAAACCTAGGTGGGCATGTAGGTACGCACCAATTTATTCGTATTGGGAAAATGTCAATGGTGGCCGGATTTACGCCAGTACGTAAGGATGTGTTGCCATTTTGTTTGCTAGGTGGTGATCCGGTACGCCATTTTCGTCTTAATATCATCGGTTTGCGAAGAGCGGGAATCAAGGGTGAGAGATATAAAAAACTTGAGCAAGTATTTCGACACTTACGTGAAGGCGGATCAATAGAAGATCAACAGGGCACGCCAGAAATAGATTATCTTCGTGAATGGATGTTAGCCCCGTCAAAACGCGGCATATATGGCTTCTTACAAGCATGAGGAAGCTCTGATTTATTTTGATACACCCCTAAATTTATTATGAAAGACCTCTCGAAATACTCATGTATATGTTTATACACTCGGTAACCACTCCTTGCGTAGCTTTGCCTACTGCATCCATGCAGTCCGGTATCTCGATCTCTTTTGCATAATTTTATGTACATGGATGTGCTGTGCCAGTTTTGCAGGAGTAAAAACTGGCTGGCACTTCGCTAATTAATCAGAGATTCTTTGAACTTTAAAATGTCAGAAATTGTAAAAACACTTTTCGATATCTGTTTATTGCGAAAAGGGCCAGAGGATTTATCATGCGATACGACACTAATGTTGGTTCTAATTGGAGTGAGTCTTGTAGTTTCTTTTTGGTTGGGCTTGATGATTCACGATCTTCAGATAGCAGGTCTTTCAAGTGTTGCAGGTTTGTTTTTTTCGTTCGTATTCACAAAAATGTTATTGCTTAAAAAACCAGAACGTTTTACTCAAACATTCTGTGCCATGCTAGGTACGGTTACTTTGATTAATTTGCTATCTGTACCTGTTATTTATCCTTTAACAAAAGAAGGCTTAGATGGGAGTTTAGTTACAATATTTGGTTTGCTAAGCTTTGCGCTTTTTATCTGGATAGTTATTGTGTATGGGTTTATTTTTAGTCGAGCTATTTCTTCTTTGTTAGGGTATGGGGTAGCTATTAGTGTTTGCTATGCTTTATTAAGCATTATAATTTTAGAATTATTTTTAGCCACGAGAGTGGTCAATTAAAATGACAAGCTAATGCATATACATATTCTAGGAATTTGCGGAACGTTTATGGGTAGCTTGGCAGTCATTGCCAAGCAGCTAGGGCATACCGTGTCGGGATCCGATATGAATGTTTATCCTCCAATGAGTACTCAGCTAGAGATGACAGGTATTGAGCTTATGAGTGGCTACTCGGTTGATCATATATTCCCGCTGCCAGACCAGATTATTGTTGGTAACGTGATGGGACGAGGTAATGAGGTGGTTGAGTATCTGTTGAATAATCATATCCCTTTTACTTCTGGTCCGGCTTGGTTGCATGATCATGTGTTGAAAGACCGCTGGGTGCTTGCGGTAGCCGGTACGCATGGGAAAACTACTACTAGCAGTATGCTGGCTTGGATACTTGAGTCAGCCGGATTAAAGCCTGGATTTTTGATTGGTGGGGTGCCTGAGAACTTCGATTATTCCTCCAGATTGGGTGACTCAAAGTACTTTGTTATTGAAGCGGATGAGTATGATACGGCTTTTTTTGATAAGCGGTCTAAATTCGTTCACTACTGTCCACATACCTTAGTGCTAAATAACTTAGAATTTGATCACGCAGATATCTTTGATGATCTAGATGCCATAAAGCGTCAATTCCACCATTTGATTCGAATTCTGCCTAGCGATGGAAAATTAATCATCAATCTAGATGATCAAAATATACAAGATGTAATTGATATGGGATGTTGGACGCCAACGGAATCATTCTCGACTATGAACGCTGCTGCGACTTGGTTTGCTGATGATGTCGATTTACAGAATTCACAATTTACTTTGCAGCAAAATAATAAGCCGCGAGGCTTAGGTGCGCTAGAGATATTTGGTCGACATAATATGGCAAATGCAATTGCGGCGATTGCTGCTGCTCAGCATGCGGGGGTTTATGTGGAGGACGCTCTGCAAGCTTTAACTACCTTTGCAGGTGTAAAGCGTCGTCTGGAACATAAGGGCACCTTTAACGGTATTAGTATCTACGATGACTTCGCACATCACCCCACCGAAATTGCTGCAACCATCTCTGCATTTAGAGGCCAACGCCCTGATGGCCGAATCATTACAATTTTTGAACCGCGATCAAATTCAATGCGTTTGGGAATTCATGTTGAGCATTTGGCAAAAGCTTTTGATGATGCAGATAAGGTTTTTATTTTTGAACCAAAAGATTTGCAATGGTCAATTCATGATGTAACAAATAATATTAAGCCTGATACAAAAATATTTTCTACAGTAGATGACATTATTTTGGATTTACTAAACGAGATAAAACAAGGCGACAATGTTTTAATTTTAAGTAATGGTAGCTTCGACGGTTTGTCTGAGAAACTTGTTATGCAGTTATCAAGCCGAGAATCTAAAGCTTTACATTAATGTACACATAAAATATGGATGATAGAAGAAAACGTCGTAGCTTATCTTCCGGAGATCGGATAGGTAAATATCAGTTAGATAAAATAATCCATCAAGGAAAATACCGCACCATTTACAAGGCGCATGATCCATTTTTGGAGCGTGATGTAGCCATAAAAGTTAGTCAATTCCCCGATAATCAAGAAGGCGAAGAAAATTCACAGCAATTACGCAATTCTTTTTTTCTGGAAACCCGTGCAATAGGTCAGTTGCAACACCCAAATATAGTATCGGTTTATGATGCAGGTATCGGTGATCGCCAAACCTTTATTGTAATGGAATACATAGATGCTAAGAGTTTGGCATCTATGATGAATGCAAAAGAAGATATCCCAGTATCTAAGGTGATTGATATAATATTTAAGTGCTGTAAAGCGCTTGAATATGCGCATAGCAAAAATGTTGTACACCGTGACATTAAGCCTGCAAACATACTTATTACAGATGATGGTGATGTCAAAATAGTTGACTTCGGTATAGCTAAAGTGCGTGATGAAATTGATACGTTTTCCAGCGGCTTGTTCGGTTCGCCTTTATATATGGCGCCAGAACAAATAGAAGAGCAAGAGGTCGGCCCAAGTACAGATTTATATGCGCTTGGCGTAGTGCTGTATGAGCTACTCACTAGAAGCAAGATGTTTGAAGCGGATAATGTGCATACCCATATGTACAAGATTTTGAATGAAAAGCCGAAACCGCTTGCAAGTTATGGTGTTGAGCATGCAGAAAAAATTCAGCCCATACTTGATCAAGTGTTAGAGAAACAAAAAGATCAGCGCTATCCTGCTGCAGCTGACTTTGCATCAGCAATACGTAGTGTTGATATCGCACTGCGTTATGAAGAAGCAGAAATTATTAAGCGCCTTAATACAGATCAAGCTGGAATGCTTGGTTTTTTTAAAGATTTCAGTCAGAAACAATTATCAGAGTTTGTTGATCTTGCAACATGGTTACGTATATCAAGTGAGGAGACAATTTTATCTGCAGGAGAGATTGATCAAACTTTTTATGTAATCGTAGGAGGTAAAGCGATTGTATATAAGCTAAATGATCCAGTTAAAACATTAGCAGAAGGTGACTGTTTTGGTGAAATTGGTTTGTTGAGGAACGAAAACAGTAGTACCAGTATAATGGCTAGTACAGATGTATTGTTAATGAAATTAACCACAACTGATTTAGATAATATGTCTACAGATTTGCAAGCACAGTTTTATAAAGCGGTAGCTCATTCCATGGTTAAGCGCTTGGCAGATCATAAAATTGCGGCTGATAAAGCTGCATAATCAATGTAGCATATCAAGCAACTATCATTCTTATATTAAGCAAAGAACTTAAGATTTGTCTTCAAATTTGCATGAGCTGTCTTTATTTCCACTGAACTCGGTAGTTTTCCCTGGTGGTGCGCTACCGCTGCGATTATTTGAGCCTCGTTATTTAGATATGGTGAAAGACTGCATGCGTAATGAGCATGGATTTGGCGTTGTACTTATCAAGAATGGCAAAGAAGCGGGCCAGGCGGCTGAAGTGTATGAGACAGGCACAGAATGTCGTATTGCAGATTGGGAGACACTGCCGGATGGATTGTTAGGGATAACCGTCTACGGCGAGACAAAGATTCATATAGAGGATACGCATATACAGGCCAATCAGTTATTGGTAGGACAAGTGCAATGCTTAGTGGCAGACTCTGATGTCGATTTACCTGAAGAGTTTGAAGCTATGCGCGGTCTGTTGCAAAAAGTTATTACCCAAGTAGGTAAGCCCTATACTACCTTGCCTGCTGGGTATGACTACGCAGGTTGGGTAGGTGCTCGTCTTACTGAACTGTTACCTCTACAATTAGCGACTAAGCAACGGCTCCTAGAGATCGATGACCACATCGTGCGTCTGTATCATCTAAAAGAAGCTATGCAGGAATCTAAATTTCTATAATAAAAGGAGAGAATTGTGGCAACGATTGCCCTAACTAAGGATAACTTTAACGATACCGTTGAAAAAAACGACACAATCATTATCGATTTTTGGGCTTCATGGTGTGGTCCATGTAAATCATTTGCACCAACTTTTGAAGTGGCATCTGAAAATCATGAAGATGTTGTATTTGCAAAAGTAAATACAGAAGAACAGCAGGAATTGGCTGAAGCATGCAATATTCGCTCGATTCCAACATTAATGATTTTTCGTGAACAAATATTATTGTATTCACAAGCAGGCGCATTACCGCCAGCACAATTAGAAGATATTATTGATAAAACTAAAGCTTTGGATATGGATCAAGTTAAAGCCGATATCGAAAAGCAGAGTAAAGAACAGGATTCAAAAGAGGCTTAATTACAGTTGGTAGTCTAATGAATCAAACCAATCGTATAGAAACAGCGTCTGAAAAAAATATAGAATCCGTTCCAGAGCGGTACACAGTGCGCCATGTGTTAAACATGGCGCTTGCGCATAAAAAAGAACTTTACTCTGCACATGTCATTGCTGTTGTGGCAGTGTTTGCAAGCATTCCTATTCCTCTGCTGATACCTCTTCTAATTGACGAGGTTTTGTTAGATAAACCGGGAAAAGTGGTCGCTACTGTCGGCAAATACTTCCCGGAAACACTGCATACACCTTTTCTTTACATCGCAGTGCTAACGGCGATATGTATTATTCTGCGATTAACCTATTTATTTTTAAATGTTTGGCAAACTAAAAAATTTGTGGGCATTGCGAAAGACATTATTTATCGAATTCGTTATCAATTGCTTAATCGACTTAAGTCTGTAGCTATGTCGGAGTACGAAACTTTAGGTGGTGGTGCAGTATCTTCAAAATTTGTTACAGATTTAAATACAGTCGATCAATTTGCAGGCGAAACAGTAAGTAAATTTCTGGTTGCAGCATTAACTATAGTAGGTGTTGCGGGTGTATTGCTGTGGCTGCATTGGCAGCTTGCACTATGTATTATGTTTGTAAATCCACTGGTGATTTACATCACAATGTTGATTGGTAAGAAGGTAAAAGAGCTTAAGAAAAAAGAAAATAAATCTTTTGAAAAATTTCAGCAATCACTTACCGAGACCTTGGATGGTATTCAACAAATTCGTGCTAGCAATAGAGAGACCTACTACTTAGATCGTGTAAAGAAAAATGCAAAAGAATTAAAAGAACATTCTGCTGCGTTTTCATGGAAGAGCGATGCGGCAAATCGATTATCATTTTCAGTATTTCTAATTGGCTTTGATATATTTCGTGCATTGAGTATGTCAATGGTATTGTTAACCGACCTCAGTATTGGCGAAATGATCGCCGTATTTGGATATCTTTGGTTTATGATGGGTCCGGTTCAAGAAGTGTTGAGTATTCAATATTCTTTTTATGGGGCTAAGGCTGCGTTGGGGCGTATAAATGAGCTATTGCACTTGCCAAGAGAACCTCAGTATCCGCATATAGAAAATCCATTTACCGATAAGCATGCGGTTAGTGTGCAAATAGAAGATATTAAGTTTGCCTATGGTGATGGGCCGTATGTTTTAGATGGCGTTAATCTTACTATTCAAGCAGGTGAGAAAGTGGCGTTAGTCGGTGCTAGCGGTGGCGGTAAATCAACACTAGTACAAGTGTTGCTTGGGCTATACCCACCTCTGTTTGGTGAAATAAAGTTTGATCATGTTCCGGTTTCGCGAATCGGTATGGAGGTGGTGCGTGAGCATGTGGCTTGTGTGCTGCAACATCCAGCGTTATTTAACGATACGGTACGCATGAATTTAACGTTGGGCAGAGAAGTGCCAGATGCTGCGATTTGGAGAGTTCTAGAGGTTGCCCAGATTAAAGATGTTATCGAAGCCATGCCAAGAGGTCTGGATAGTTTAATTGGTGTGAATGGAATTCGCTTATCAGGTGGTCAACGGCAACGCATTGCCATTGCAAGAATGGCACTTACCAATCCACAAGTAGTGATTCTAGATGAGGCGACTTCTGCACTGGATGCAGAGACAGAAGCAAAGCTACATATTGCGCTAGCAGAATTTCTACAAGGCCGTACGATGATTATCGTTGCGCATCGTCTAAGCGCGGTTAAGCAAGCCGACACGGTTTATGTTTTTGAAGATGGGAAAATTACTGAGCAAGGTGGTCATGAAGAATTACTTGTTGCAAATGGGCTCTATGCAAAATTATATGGTCAGCATCAAACAGCTTAGTTTCTTATTGTTGGTAGCACTTGTTTTCTTCGGTGCTACAGCATGTGCTCAATCTTCAAATTCATATAAGCAATATGGAAATGGCGGTAAGAAATTTACTCATGTTACGAAAATATCTAGAAAAGATTGGGATGATCCTAGTGAGTTAGAACGAGTGTGGAAGGCCAGTCTCGTCAGGATTCCATCAGAATCTAATGAATATATACAAACTAATATTGCTGAAATTACTGCTACGTCCCTAAATGTAACTAAAAAATACCCAACTGTAATTTACATGCATGGGTGTTCAGGTATGTGGGCAGGTACGATTCGACGAATTAATTTTTTGGCTGCAAATGGTTTTGCTGTGATTGCGCCGCCTAGTTTTGCACGTGAGAGTTATCCTCGGTCATGTGATGTATATTTGCATCAGGGTGGGTTGTATAGAGATACCATTAAGATGAGGCAAAATGATGCGGGGAATACTATTGAAAACGCTAAAAAACTTCCCTGGGTAGATGCGAACAATATTTTTTTAATGGGTTTAAGTGAAGGCGGCATTACAACCGCAACCTTTAGATCAGAATCTGTAAATGCATCCGTAAATGCCCGGGTCGTTGAAGGATGGACTTGTAATTCAACATGGGATGAATATAAAGGTATTAATGCTCCGAAAACAGAACCGGTTCTTACATTGCTTGGTTCTAAAGACCCTTGGTTTCAAAACCCATACACCAATGGTGAATGTACGAATTTTCTTAATAAAAATAACGGAAGTAAGTCTGTTGTATATAGGAACGGAAATTTAAGTTATCAGCATGAGCTATTAGAGGACAATGAAGTGAAAAAAATCGTTGTTGATTTTTTGCAATCACATATCAAGTAGTTGTTTTTATTATTTATGCAGCCGTGTGTTAAAAAATACATTCCAGAAAAAGAGTTTTATATTGATGAAGGCTGCTACATCACTGAACTTTCTAATTCTGATAATGATCCGATATTATCCATCGCTAGGGCGCGAGTTGAGCCGGGGGTTAGCACTAAATTACATGAATTGATAGGTGCAGTAGAGCGATATGTGATTCTTGAAGGAGAGGGTTTGGTTGAAGTGGGAGATCTATCGCCTCAAGCAATAAGACCATGTGATGTGGTAATTATTCCGTCTGGATGCATGCAGAAAATTACCAATACCGGTGAAAATGATTTGATATTTTTGGCTATTTGTTCACCGCGGTTTCAAAAATCTTGTTATCAAGAAATCGTAGGGCCAACTCTCTAAATTTTAGCAAATGCTTTGTTTGCTATTTCTATGGTCTTTTCGATATCTTCTTCTGTATGCGCGCTGGAAATAAAACCTGCTTCATAAGAAGAAGGCGCAAGATATACGCCTTGATCTAACATGCTGTGGAAGAATTTATTGAAGTGATCTGCATTACAAGCAGTAACTTGTGAAAAAGAAGTAATTTTTTCTTCTTCGCTGAAAAACAAACCAAACATCCCGGTTATATAATTAGCTGTGAGTGGAATGTTATTCTTTTTCGCAGCATCTAATAGTCCGTCAACTAACAACTTTGTTTTTCGTTGCAACTGATCGTGAAAACCACGTTCTGAAAGAAGTTTAAGGGT
Source organism: uncultured Thiotrichales bacterium (assembly GCA_964468615.1). Taxonomy (GTDB): domain Bacteria; phylum Pseudomonadota; class Gammaproteobacteria; order UBA4575; family UBA4575; genus JABDMD01. The sequence continues at coordinate 10,783 of CAYXVH010000269.1, forward strand.
GGTTAGTCCTGCGGTCATGGCAATAGGATTGCCAGATAAGGTTCCTGCTTGATAAACAGGGCCTACAGGAGCCAGTGAGTCCATAATGGCACGTTCGCCACCCAATGCGCCAACGGGCATGCCGCCGCCGAGAATTTTTCCTAGCGTGGTTAAATCTGGAATGACTTTATAAAGTTGTTGTGCACCACCTTTTGCAACTCGAAAACCGGTCATAACCTCATCAAAAATTAATATCGATTTATATTCAGAACAAGTCTTACGTAAGCCTTGCAAAAATTCTTTCACGGGTGGAATGCAATTCATATTGCCCGCAATCGGTTCCACAATTACACAAGCAATTTCCTCACCCATTTTTGCAAATACTTGTTCAACTTCTTCAAGGTTGTTGTAGGTAAGAGTGATTGTATTTTCTGCGGTCTCATCAGGCACGCCAGGAGAGCTCGGTACGCCAAGTGTAAGTGCGCCAGAACCGGCTTTCACTAATAGCGCGTCGCCATGGCCGTGATAACAGCCTTCAAATTTTATAATTTTATCGCGCCCTGTATGGCCTCGAGCCAGGCGTATTGCACTCATCGTGGCTTCGGTGCCTGAGCTGGTCATGCGCACCATTTCTATGGACTCGACTAGCTCACAAACTAGCTTAGCCATTTCGGTTTCTATTTCAGTAGGTGCGCCAAAGCTTAAGCCATGCTCTGCGGCGTGTTGAACCGCTTCAATTACTTCGGGGTGCGCATGCCCAAGTATCATTGGCCCCCAGGAGCCTACATAGTCAATAAACTCTTTGTCGTGAATGTCATAAATACGTGATCCATGAGCACGTTTGATAAACACAGGGGCTCCACCCACAGCTTTAAATGCACGTACGGGTGAATTAACTCCGCCGGGAATGTACTTTTGTGCTTCTTCGAAGGCTTGTTCTGAAGTGGTCATAGTTTTTTTAATTTCACATTAATGATAAATATTCTTGCACAGCCTGCTTTGGAGATGAAGTACTAAAGATTGCGCTAATTACTGCAATCATATCTGCACCTGCGTCTAGTACGTTAGTAGCATTTTGAGGTGTGATACCACCAATTGCACAGATAGGGGTTTTAAATTGCTGTTTTGCTTTTGTAAGTAACGCAATTTCAGCTTTTGGGGCATTGGGTTTGGTTACAGAAGGGAAAAAACTACCAAAAGCAATGTAATCCGCTGATGCGGAGATAGCTGCTTGGGCATTTTCGAATAGCGCATAACATGAGGCGCCAATAATTTTATCGCCGCCCAGCAGTTCTCTGGCTTGTTCTATGGAGACGTCACCTTTACCTAAATG
>CAYXVH010000270.1:0-4755 GCA_964468615.1 uncultured Thiotrichales bacterium
CAACTTTTATAAGTATTCAGGACTTGTTATAGAAAAGTTAAGCAAAAGAGGCCCAACAAACGAAACTATATATATAGCCAATAAATTTGATGAAAAAATTATTGAATTCAAAGAAAAAACTTTGCTATTACTTGAAAAAAATCTTGATTCACTAAGAGAAGAGTTAATTGCACAAGAAATCGAGCTACAATAAACGTTACTAAACCCGAAAGTTAAACCTATATATAAAGAAAACAGCATGCCTTACGTAAATATAAAAGTAACAAAAGAAGGCGTGACTTCACAACAAAAGTCAGAGCTTATAGAAGGTGTAACAGAACTACTTCAAAATGTGTTAAATAAAAATCCCACTACAACAGTAGTTGTTATCGACGAAGTAGACACAGATAACTGGGGTATTGCCGGAGAACAAGTAACGCTCAGAAGAAAGCGTGGTGAATGAGTAACTTTTATATACACCAACTCCATTAAGCAAAAGTACTTCACTTTGTTGTTGTGCTTTATGAGTACATTCGCTAAATGATGCGCGAAAGAAAAAGGAAGGCGGAGTACACACCTCCCTATAAGATATCTAGCTTGGATCAGTGCCAGGTAGTTTGAGAAAGGCTTTTATTTCAAGGCCTTTTAATTATTATTATTGATATCTGTATTGGAGAAATGCCCACCATTTTGTAGTGTCTACAAATGGAGCATCATCAGCAGAAAAATCTGCATACTTAATTGCGCCAAGTAAATTTTTCGTACCAAATAGATTAGGCTTGCCCCACAAAATATCTAACTCATCTCCATAGCTAGAAACCCTGTTGCCGCCTATAGTATAAGATTCATCAGTGTCAAAATCATGATAGGCGACTACTATTTTATTTTTACCAATAATGTCGCCGAACAGACCCAACACTTGAAAAGTAATACTGGTATCTACAATTCCGCCCACAGGGGTTGCAGTTCCACCAGGCGCGCCTACAAAAGCGTCAGCCCAACCGTTAAAGGCATGTACGGTAGCCAAAGGTGTTTGAAGCGAATTAACACCATTACCTTCCAATGTCTCCTGACCAACTTTGATCTGATACGTAGGATCACCCACTGGTAAAAAGCCTATGTTATCAACTCGGGTGCCACCAAATCGGATGCCTAATTCAATATTGCTATAATCAACGTCGTCAAAATCGGCTACCTCTACACCTGCAACATTATCACCCGCATCATCGCTAGGATCTTGATTGGCCCACTCAAATTCAGTCAATAGATCAAATGAGTCTCCTATCTCATGTCGCCCTACAAAGCGTAAGCCTAAAGTATCTGAATCATAAGCATTTGGAGGTACCCCGGGGTTATCGCTAGGAAGTCCTGTTCCTTCCTCAAATGGTGTTCTAGGGTTGTCATTAAAGTCTAATAAATAACCATAAGCGGTTAGTTTTCCAAACTGCGGGAAAGTATATGAGAGGTTTATAAGGTGTCCATCATCAAATTTGAACTCATTGAATATAGATTCTTCACCAAATAAACGCTTTGCTTTCTTAATGTATGAATATGAAAAGCCAAGGTTTTTTATGGAGCTGTTATCGAAACGAAATGCATCAATACTTTGTTGGTTTTGTCGCCAAACAATATCTCCTATCCAGCGGTGGTTGTCATAGATAATAGTTTGTCTGCCTAATTTAAAAGAAGTACTGCCATCACAGAATCCTGGTGAATTTGCGCAAGCACCAGTTCCACTGCGCCAGCCAATATAGGCTTCATTCACTTCGCCAAACTGATTATCAGGAATGATCGCATGGCCTTCAGCGAGGCGATTAGCCGCAGGTGATGGGGGCACTCTAAAATCATCATCAAGGTTGAGCGCATTGTCAGTAAGTTTTAATCCTCCTTCTAATTCACCGCGTAGATAAAAACCCTTATATCGTGCGGTGGTATATCCAAATGCACCACGGAGATGGAACTGATTGGCTTTCCCCGTTCCTGCTAGCGGAGTGCCACCACGATCTTCATCCACATTTTCATACCGTAACCTCAACCATACATCTTCATCTCCTTCAGTGACAAATTCTCCTAATGTGCTTACTTCAGGGTAAAGTTTATGGTGTGCATTAAAGTGTGCATTGGGTACATTATCTAGTCCTACTGCATTCGCACTTTGAGCAATCATAAATATGGCAACCGCCACAATATAGGATAGTGGTTTTAAATAGGCCATGGGTTCTTCTCCTCCCTTGAAAGAATTAGGCCGAGTTACTTGCTTGCTGCCCGGCCGGACACAGACTTCGTAATCTGAAAATTTTATAGTTTTTATATACTAATCTTATGGGCTCTTACATTATCTTAATAACCAATATAAAAGAACGTTACGTTATTAGTCCAAGACTTTGTCGTTATTGTACCCATAGGCGATGACTATGGATAGATGTCAGACATTCAAGCTTCAAGACTTTTCAAAATATGTGGGAAATTAATAATGTATTATTCTATTTTAGTCCAGGTCGGATAACTTTTAGTAAAATCTTCCAATATTTGTAGATGAGCTTCTACAATCAATGCTTGTTGATACACTTCTGAAGGAACTTTATCAGGATAAGACTTCAGCCTATATATTCGATCTATGCCAACTTGTGAAGCAAAATAACGTAATTCGGAAAGAATAAGAGAACTGAGATCAAATACATCCGTGCTTGTAATTGGTGTTTGTATTTCTGACCCTAAATGTAACATATCAATTCCAGAATCATTTGCAATTTGCTGGATAATCCTGAAGTTTTTCATCATTAGTTTGTAGATATCAATGGGTGTTTTGTCTGTTTGAACATCTGGAAGTGTTGGCGCTGTTAAATTCCAAACTGGGGCAAGTTTGTCGAGAATATCAATTGTATACGCATTAGAAAGCTGAACCATCGCATATACATCACCTTGTTCAATAGGCTGTTCGAGTATTAAATTCAATTGCCGGTTCGCTTGCACGATGGACTTAAATACATCTGTAAATGTCTTAGTTGCATCTAGCTTTGTACTTTGTTCGATAGAGTCACTTACTTTCAAGCCAGCTTTAGCGCAACGAATTTGGCTCCATGCGTCGTTTACTATTTCATAAACGTCTTTAGATGTAATTGTTTTAGGAATAGAAAACTGTACAACAGTTGGAGGCGCCAATAGATATTGCGCAGTTTCATGACAAAGACGACCAGCCTTCTGGCGTAATGTAAGAGCCTGAAAATACACTTCACGAGGATACGCGTGCTCTATTGGTATACTGTCACGAGAATCAACAGGTACTTGTTTATGCTTGCGTATTAACTCAATTTCGCTGCGCACTAGTTCGACCATTTGATACGCGTAACCTGGTCTGAGTTTCTCAGTTTCGCTCTGCCCAATTGAGGGAAAAACAATAAAAATCAATCCTAATAAAAGAAAATGAGTGTATAGGTTCTTTGTATTTGTAAACATTCTTGTTTTACTATGCCTCGCATAGCTCTAAAAGAAATTTAATTAAAAGCTAATCTGATATAAGAATTACTATTCATTATACTTACGCCCAGCTCCAATGAGTGATGAATGCACAAAGCGTCACTGCCGAATTTACTAAACTACTCTTATAAAAAGTAATTTATAACTAATCAATCACAACTGGTGATCAACATCAAGAATGCAGTAGTCTCGACAGTTCCCTCGCCGCTCCTATCTCCAGTATCCCCAAGCTAGTGACCACTAATGACAAGGAAATGCTTGTGCATGACGAACGTCATGTGCTGCATTGTGCACTGCTGCGGTACTTACAAATCCTGCGCCATAAAGGATTACCGATCCTAAAATGAATGCACAAGCGATTTGCAATGGCTTTGAAAGTGAAGTTGTACGTTCTTCAAGTTGAATTGTGCTATTTGTAGCAGTTTGATTTTGCATAGTTATTCTCCTTCGATAAAATTTAATAAATGGCAAATATTTATAATTATTAATGGTGCCAACTAAAACGTTTGATCAGCATTGCGCATGAGCTATCGAGTATGTAGCCCATGATTCCAATCGTAAGCACCATCGCAGTAAGATGGTCATAAGATAGTGTTTCCCTTGCATCAGCAATGGAATAACCAAGACCTGAAGTCACTCCTAAAAATTCAGCCGGCACAAGAACAATCCATGCCACACCTAAGGCAAGCCGCACACCAGTTAAAATATCAAACATAATGGCAGGCAATATAATTTGCGTAACCATATGCCAAGGTTTAGCACCTAGATTTTTAGCAACTTTAAACCAGGCCGGATCTACTTTAGAGAGCCCTGCAGCCGTTGCAAACACAATCGGCCATACCGCTGCGATTGAGATGAGAAATACAATTGCACCATTCCAAGTCGCAAATACAATTACCGCAATTGGTTCCCAAGAAAGTGGACTGATCATGCGGATTAACTGAAAAGGAGAATTACTTAGCTCGCGAAAAACTTGACTACGTCCAAGCAAAATACCTATTGGCACACCGCAAATGATTGCAATCAGCAAACCAATACCTAAGCGGTATCCACTGGACATCACCGCTGCTTGAATTTTCCCTTCAGCCAATAAATCCGGAATGGCTTGAAATGTTGGGATCGGTCCGAAATCTTTAAAGTTTGTGGTATCAGGATTAATTTCGATTAGGTATCCACCAATCCACCACAACGCAAACAAGATCGCAAGACCGGCAAACCAATTGAATAAAGTTTTCCCAAAAGATTTCGCTCTTCCCGAACTTCGTACAGCATCGATAGATGCAGCTGCATCTATCGTTG
>CAYXVH010000271.1:0-10909 GCA_964468615.1 uncultured Thiotrichales bacterium
CAAACAATACTCAGATTGCCTGAATTATTTGAACAAGCAAAAGCTAGCAAAAAAGCTGTTGTTGATATCAGTTTCCCTGAAATTGAAAAATTTGATTGTTTACCTAAACCAAGAGCAGATGGACCCACCGCATTTGTGTCGATAATGGAAGGTTGTAGTAAATATTGCACGTATTGCGTAGTGCCCTACACCAGAGGTGAAGAATTTAGTCGCCCATTGGTTGACGTGATGAATGAAATTGAAGAGTTGGCTCGTCAAGGAGTGCGAGAAATTACTCTACTTGGTCAAAATGTAAATGGTTATCGAGGCTTAGACGAGAATAACGATATTGTAGATTTTTCTTTGCTTATTTATTTTGTAAGTAAAGTGGAAGGGGTAGAAAGAATTCGATATACCAGTTCGCACCCAATTGAATTTTCTGACAATCTTATCAATGCCTATGCAGAGGTTCCCGAGCTGGTAAATCATGTGCATTTACCTGTGCAAAGTGGTTCTGACCGTGTATTGGCGGGCATGAAGCGCGGGCACACTGCATTAGAGTTCAAGTCAATAATTAAAAAGTTACGTAAACAACGGCCTGATGTCAGTATCTCGTCTGATTTTATAATCGGTTTCCCTGGTGAAACTGATGAAGATTTTGAAGATACAATGAAATTTGTTGAAGAAATAGGTTTTGATCAGTCATATAGTTTTATATACAGCCGTCGTCCAGGTACTCCAGCGGCTTCACTTGAAGATGATGTGCAGCCAGAAGTTAAGAAAGAAAGGCTGCAACGATTTCAGCAGTTAATTAATAACATGTCTGCAAAATACTCCAAGGCAATGCTTGGAACCGAACAGGTAGTTTTGGTTGAAGGTTTGTCTAAAAAATCTGATCAAGAATTTTCTGGGCGTACAGAAAATAATCGCGTGGTGAATTTTAAAGCACCAGATGAAGTTATAGGTAAATTTGTTCGTCTTAATATTACAGATATTTTCTCAAATTCACTGCGCGGCACTTATCTTGAAACCTTACAATAAGGGTACTTAGTACTTGTCTGCTGAAATCTGTTCGATAGATATCGTGCTTGAGCCTGCCGATAATCCACGACTTGCGAATCTTTGTGGGCCGCTAAACGAGCATCTTGATCAGCTTGAAAGTAGACTTGGTGTAGAAATTAACAACCGAGGCAATGCTTTCTCTATACGTGGCGATGTTAAATCGAGCAATGCCGCAGCGGAAGTACTTAAAGAGTTGTACGATTCAACTAAAAAAAGCACTCTTTCATCCTCAGATGTACACCTATATTTGCAAGAGTCGGAATTAGCAAACATAGCTGAACAAAGCCAAAGTAATAATCGTGCGACGGTGCATACTAAGCGTAGTGTCATAAAGGCGAGGGGCGATAATCAAGAAAGATATATCCGTGCCATAGAAGAGCGAGATTTGGTATTTGGTATTGGTCCTGCCGGTACGGGTAAGACTTATTTGGCAGTGGCTTGTGCAGTTGAAGCTCTGGAAAGAGATAATATTCGTAAGCTTGTGTTAGTGCGGCCAGCGGTAGAGGCCGGTGAACGTTTAGGTTTTTTGCCTGGTGATTTGGCGCAAAAGATAGATCCATATCTTAGGCCTATGTATGACGCGCTATATGAAATGATGGGTTTCGAGAAAGTAAGTAAGCTGGTTGAAAGAAATGTAATTGAAATTGCGCCATTAGCCTATATGCGGGGCCGAACACTGAACGATGCCTTTATAATTTTAGATGAAGCGCAAAACACTACAGTGGAACAGATGAAAATGTTTCTCACGCGTATTGGCTTTGGTTCAAAAGCGATTGTAACAGGTGATGTGACACAGATTGATTTACCAAATACTAAGGAATCTGGTCTTAAGCATGTGATACGAATTTTGCATGAAACAGAAGGTATTTCGTTTTGTAAATTTCAAGCACGTGACGTTGTAAGGCATCCTTTAGTTAAGAAAATTATTCGAGCTTACGCAAAACATACGAAAGAGTAGACAATAATAAAGCGATGACCATCCATTTAGATGTGCAAATTGTTTCGCAAGAAACTGGCATACCTGATGTAGCGGATTTTGAACGTTGGGCTAAAACAGTGCCTACAAATATTGAAACAAATGTTTGTCTGCGTATTGTTGATGAGCCAGAAGCTAAGGCACTTAATAATCAATTTCGCCACATCGACAAAGCAACCAATGTGCTGTCATTTCCAGCAGAAATACCCTCACAAGTAGAGATGAATTTTCTTGGTGATATCGTAATATGTGCACCTGTAGTGGATGATGAGGTGCAGCAGCAGGGTAAGCAGTTTAGTGCACATTGGGCACATTTATTAGTGCATGGAATATTGCATTTGCAAGGCTATGATCATGAGGATAACCAGGCTGCGGACGAGATGGAATCATTAGAAATTGAGATACTGCAAAAATTAAATATCCCAGATCCTTATCAATAAGTAAAAAATGACGAGTAATAGTGATAACAATACGATGCGGCCAAGTCTGTTTGCATCTGTAAAGCTACTTCTGCGCGGAACCCCGCAGAGTCATGAGCACATAATTCAGTTGCTGCGCAATGCTGAAAATAAAAATGTATTAAATAAAGATACACTTGAAATGATAGAAGGTGCATTTCAAGTTTCAAAAATTCAAGTTAAAAATATCATGATTCCACGATCACATATGGTGGTGGTTCGTGAAGATGCAACATTGCAAGATATGCTACCAATCATTATTGAATCTGCGCACTCAAGATTTCCAGTCGTAGGAGATAGTCGTGATGAGGTTTTGGGGATTCTGCTTGCTAAAGACTTACTGCGATTTTTTATTGATGGGAAGCAAGAAGAGTTCAGTCTGGATGATGTGCTTAGGCCTGCGATTATGGTGCCTGAATCAAAACGTGTTAACACCTTGTTAAGCGAATTTAAGGATGGTCGTAATCATATGGCCATTGTTGTAGATGAATACAGCAGCATATCAGGACTAGTTACCATTGAGGATGTGTTGGAACAAATTGTCGGTGAAATTACAGATGAGCATGATGTAGAAGAAGGACGCTATATATTTGAGCATTCTAAGGGCCACTTTGGTATAAAAGCTTTGACGCCAATAGAGGATTTCAATGAATTCTTTTCAACTGCATACAGTGATAATGATTTTGAAACGTTTGGTGGTTTGGTATTAAGTAAATTTGGTCATTTACCTAAAAAAGGTGAAAAGATAGAGTTCGATAATTTTGAAATAGAAGTGTTACGTGCAGATAGGCGAAGATTGCATTTATTAAACGTTTCTCATCGTTCTTAAGCGATCGTTCTAATAAGCATATAAAAATAAGCCACTAAGTTTTAAGTATCAATGTCAGTATTAAGTCTGAAAGTATTACTTGTTTCCATTGCAGGTGCGGTTTTAGTGTCTGCTTATGCACCATTTTCTTTTTGGTGGCTGACGTTCGTTTGTCCTGCAGTTTTGTATGTAGCGATCGCACACCAATCTACTCGTATTGCAACGATATATGGTTTTATCTTTGGGTTATTCTTTTTTGGTTTTGGGGTGCCATGGACCTTTAATAGTATTCATGAGTTTGGTCATGCGCCATTAGTCCTTAGTGCAATTCTTGCTGGGTTGTTGGTAATTATTCTAGCCTTATTTCCAGCAGGTGTTGCTGGTTTGACTATTTTCCTAAATTCAAAGAAACATTTTAGTTTTTCTACTGTTGTGACTTTTGCATGCTTATGGGTAAGCTTTGAATGGATTCGTGGTTGGGTATTTACTGGATTTCCATGGTTGTTGATTGGGCACGTGCACCACACGGGACCTTTGCAAGGTGTGTTACCAGTTTTTGGATCGTATGGTGCAAGTTGGGCAAGTATTTTATTGGGATGCTTTGTGGCTGTAGTTCTATTTGCTAAGTTTAAACAAAAGGTCATTGCTGCAGTATCTATTGTAGCAATCGCATTATCGTTATATTTTGCAAATCAAATAGTTTGGATTCATGCTGATGATGAAAAGTTAGATGTAGCGTTGGTGCAAGGAAATATTTCCCAAGAGATGAAATGGGATCAAAGTAAGCACACCTATATAATGGAAAAATATCTGCAAATGAGCAAAAGACATTTCGATGCAGATATTATCATTTGGCCAGAAACCGCGATTCCAACGTATTACTCAATGGTCAAAGATTCTTTTATTCAAAAAGTCGGTAAAACAGCTGATCAAAATAATATAGATTACTTAATCGGTGTATTTACCTTCGACCCCGAAAATGGGCATGTATACAATAGTGTAATGACGCTGGGGAGTGAGCTTAGTTTTTATCGTAAGCGGCACTTAGTGCCATTCGGGGAATATTTGCCTTTTCGAGGTGTGTTAACATTTTTAGAGCGCTATATAGATATTCCGATGGCAGATATTTCGAGTGGAGAAGGTAGGCCTTTGGTGAGATTAAAAGGGTATCCGGTTGGGAGCTCAATTTGTTATGAGGCTGTATATGGAAATGAAGTGATTGAAGCGATGCCTGAAGCTAAATTTCTAGTAAATGTGAGTAATGATGCATGGTTTGGTGACTCACTTGCTCCTCATCAGCATCTGGAAATAACGCGTTCAAGAGCAGTGGAAACTGGCAGATTTTTGTTGCGTGCTACTAATACGGGGATATCTGCAGTGATTGATCCGAACGGAGTTATTGTTAATAAATCTGTTCAATTTCAAGATGATGTAGTCAGAGCTACCATTAGTCCTTATAGCGGAGTTACGCCCTATGCTCGCTGGGGGAATTGGGGCATTGTAAGCATCGTATTTGGCTGTCTAGTTGGATTCTGTATTTTAAGATGGTTAACTAGAACACATTAAAGTTCATTAATATTTTGTAGTTTATTAAAATATGTCTAAGTCATTATCTTCTCTTATCCCAGTAGTTTTATCGGGTGGCACTGGCTCTCGTTTATGGCCTTTATCAAGAAAGCTTTATCCTAAGCAATTTATCCCTTTAAGAGGTGAAGCAAGCTTATATCAATCCACACTAGAGCGAATCGCAGGTTTAGATGGTGTGGGAAATATTGTAACCATATGTAATGATGAGCATCGATTTATGGCGGCAGAGCAAGCGCGCTTATCAAATATCGAAAACTCCGATATCATTTTGGAGCCTATCGGCCGCAATACGGCACCTGCAATTACCATTGCAGCATTGCATGCTTTAACAAAGCAAGCTGATGCGCGTTTATTAGTGTTGCCTGCGGACCATATATTGGGTGATGGAGAAAAATTTTCATCAGCCGTTAAACAAGCATACCAAGCTGCAGAAAATCATTTAGTAACCTTTGGTGTTGTTCCGTCACGCGTTGAAACGGGTTATGGCTACATTAAACATGCACCAGAGGAAGTTGCAGATAATGCTTTTTCTGTAACAGAGTTTGTTGAGAAGCCAGATTTTAAAACTGCAGAAAAGTATATAGAGAGCGGTAATTATCTTTGGAATAGTGGCATGTTTCTATTTCGTGCGGATATGTTTTTGCAAGAGATTGAACAATTTCAACCTGAAATATATGCAGCATGTAAACAAGCTTATGAAAACGGTGAAAAAGATCTCGATTTTATTCGTTTAGACCAACCAGCTTTTTCTAATGCGCCGAGCATCTCTGTTGATTACGCGGTAATGGAAAAAACTAGCAAGGTGGCGGTGGTGCCACTAGAAAGTGGTTGGAGTGATGTAGGCTCATGGCATGCGCTGTGGGAATCATTTGAGCAGGATCAGAATCACAATGCTACATATGGAGATGTAGTTGAAGAGGATTGTAGTGGTTGCTTTATTCATGCAAGTAGTCGACTTGTAGCAGCGGTGGGCATGCAAGACCATGTCATTGTTGAGACAGCTGATGCCGTGCTGGTAACACCACGTGATCGGGCGCAAGATGTTAAAAAAATTGTCAATAAACTACAACAAGCGAAGCGTGATGAGGTTGATATTCATCCCAAGGTGTATCGCCCCTGGGGTGCTTACGAAACTATCGATATTGAAGATCGATTTCAGGTAAAGCGTATCACGGTTTCCCCGTTACAGAAGTTATCTCTGCAAAGTCATCATCATCGAGCTGAGCATTGGATAGTCGTGAAGGGAACAGCGCGAGTCACTCGCGGAGAAAAAGAATTTTTACTCAGCGAAAATGAGTCCACCTACATACCTATCGGCACTAAACACAGATTGGAAAACCCAGGCAAGATTCCCCTAGAACTCATCGAGGTGCAATCAGGCACTTATTTAGGTGAGGATGATATTGAAAGATATGATGATGTTTATGGTCGCTAAGTACTTAGCTTAGTATTTACTTTATAAGCTTACTTTCTAGTATTTTTATTGAGATGAAACGATTCTAGCTGTTATGCTTGCTAGCTTTTGGCAACGCTGACTCGTACCTGCATGCAAAATTCATATAACCCGCAAGAAATTGAGCGCTCTGTTCAAGATTATTGGGAAAAAACCCAAGCCTTTAAAGCGCTTGAAGACAATACGCTAGAAAAGTTCTATTGCTTAGCCATGTTTCCATACCCAAGTGGCAGATTACATATGGGGCATGTTCGTAATTACACCATTGGTGATGTCATCAGCCGCTACCAACGGATGCAAGGTAAGAATGTACTGCAACCCATGGGTTGGGATGCGTTTGGGCTGCCGGCAGAGAATGCTGCAATCAAAAACAAAGTTCCCCCTGCAAAATGGACCTATGAAAATATTGATTATATGCGTTCCCAGCTTAAACGTTTGGGTTTTGCATATGATTGGAGCCGTGAATTAGCCACTTGTCATCCGAAATACTATCGTTGGGAACAATGGTTTTTCACTAAGTTGTTTGAGAAGGGGCTTGTATATAAGAAAAAAGCCACTGTGAATTGGGATCCGGTTGATCAAACAGTGCTTGCAAACGAACAAGTTATCGATGGTTGTGGTTGGCGTTCCGGTGCAGTGGTTGAGCGAAAAGAAATTGAACAGTGGTTTCTTAAAATTACTGCTTACGCAGATGAGTTATTAAAAGACCTAGATAAATTGGAAGGGTGGCCTGAGCAAGTAAAGGTCATGCAAAATAATTGGGTGGGTCGTTCAGAAGGTGTGGAAATAAACTTTGCCATAGAGAATATTCAAGGCGAAGGGAAGGATTCAATAAATGTGTACACCACGCGTCCGGATACATTAATGGGTGTTACCTATGTTGCAATTGCAGCGGAACATAATCTTGCCAAATATGCCTCTGCACAATCTGCAGAAATTGCCGAATTTATTCTTAGTTGCAAACAGACAAAAGTATCCGAAGCTGAAATAAGCACTATCGAAAAACGAGGTATAGACACTGGATTGCTTGCAGTACATCCTTTAACAGGAGAAAAAATTCCAGTTTGGATCGCAAATTTTGTGCTTGCAGAATATGGTTCCGGTGCAGTCATGTCAGTGCCAGCGCATGATCAACGTGACTGGGAATTTGCAACAAAATATAGTTTACCTATTAAACCGGTAATTGCAGCTGAAAAAGAAGCAGTGGGTGTTGATGTTTCTAAAGCTGCTTTTGTAGAAAAGGGTTGGTTATTTAATTCAGCACAATTCAATGGCTTAAGTTCTCAGCAGGCGTTTGAAAAAATTGCAGAACACTTAGAGAGCCAAGGCAAAGGTAGTAAGCAAATAAATTACCGCTTACGGGATTGGGGTGTATCGAGACAACGTTATTGGGGATGCCCCATTCCTATGATTCATTGTGATCAATGTGGGTCTGTGCCAGTGCCAGAACAAGATCTCCCTGTATTGCTACCAGAGAATATAGATTTTGATGGCGCCAGCTCTCCACTGAACAATTTAACAGAGTTTATAAATGTTAATTGTCCAAAGTGTGCGGGTTCTGCAAAAAGAGAAACCGACACCTTTGACACTTTTTTTGAGTCAAGCTGGTATTTTGCACGCTACTGCAGTGTTAATAATGATGAAATGATGCTTGATGAGCGTGTCGATTACTGGATGCCAGTAGATCAATACATCGGTGGTATTGAGCATGCAGTATTGCATTTATTGTATGCGAGATTTTTCAATAAGCTTATGCGAGACCAAGGCTTATATAAATGTGATGAGCCATTTGAAAATCTTTTAACTCAAGGCATGGTGCTAAAAGATGGTACAAAGATGTCTAAATCTAAAGGCAACACGGTAGACCCTGAAGAGTTAATTAAGAAATATGGTGCAGATACTGTGCGACTATTTGTGATGTTTGCAGCTCCGCCCGATCATTCTCTTGAGTGGTCAGATACTGCGGTTGAGGGTTCGTTTCGATTTATAAATAAGTTATGGCGATTAGTAGAAGATTACGCAGACAATGCGCAAGATAAAGTCCCTGTAAAATTGAATGACTTAAGTGAAAGTCAAGGTAACTTGCGCCGCAAGTTGCACGAGACGATTAAGAAAGTTACTGATGATATGGGTCGGCGCCATACCTTTAATACCGCTATCGCTGCAAATATGGAATTAACGAATCAATTGCAGAGCTTTGATGATACCTCTGCTCAAGGGAGGGCAGTGTGCCAAGAGGCATTAGAAGCGATTATTCTTATGTTGTCACCTATACTGCCTCATGTATGTCATGAAATGTGGCAGCGGTTAGGTAATGAGCAAGCGGTTTATAAAGCACAATGGCCTAGTGTAGATCTAAATGCATTGAAAAAAGATAGTATTGATCTTGTTGTTCAAGTGAATGGTAAAAAGCGTGCTACGATTACGCTAGCCGCGAAAGCTGAAAAACAACAAATAGAAGCTGCTGCCTTAGATGATGATAATGTGAAAAAATTTATCGAAGATAAAAATATAGCTAAAGTAATTGTTGTGCCGGGTCGTTTGGTTAACATCGTAGTTAAATGAACATGTATAAATCTTTACTCATTCTTCTTGTCGCGTGCCTAATGCCTGGATGTGGATTTCATTTGGCAGGTGAGGCAGAGTTTGCTAGCGAGTTGAATAACACTCATTTAAAAAGCGCATTCTCCAGTAAAGAGTTATTGCGTTTGTTAGATAAGCATCTCAGAGCTAACCAAATAAATGTTGTAGATGCTGATAGTGCAACAGCATTGCTACATATACTTAATGAAGAAACTGAGAAAGTTGTACTCACTGTAGATAACGATGGTAAAGCGCGTGAGTTTGAATTGTTATTGCGAATTACGTTTGATGTTAAGAGGCCAGATAATTCCATATTGCTGGATCAGCAAACAATAGATTTAAATCGTGATTTTGTGTTTGATAAAAGTGACTTGCTGGGTGCCAATGAAGAAGAGCAAGAGTTATTTAATGAAATGCGCAATGATGCTGCAAAGTTAATCGTCTATAGGCTGCAAACAATATAAAGTGGCTAGTGTGTTTAGATGACGGGCGTGAATTGCCTAACTATAATTGCCTAGCTATCTTGGTCTAGAACAATTTTTCCAATAGCAGCAGAATCCAGTTCTCCGTCTCCTTGTTCAACAAGTTTCCTTAAGTATTTTTCAACTCTCTCTGTGCCAGGTATAGAGATATTGTTTTCTTGTGCACTCTTTAGTGCAATGCCTATGTCTTTAAAATGTAATTCTGCTTTAAAACCCGGTTTATAGTTGTCGTCTAATATACGTTTGCCATGTAGTTCAAGAACTTTGCTGTTCGCAAAGCCTCCGAGTAGCGCTTCTCTTACTTTGCTAGGATCTACTCCAGAAGATTTTGCTAATAAAAATGCTTCGCCAACTGCAACAATGGTTTGCGCTGCTAAAATTTGATTGCACGCTTTAGAGACTTGTCCAGCCCCGTGATTGCCGATATGCACTATGTTTTTACCTAAAATTTGTAGTGCAGGATAGGCATAATTAAAGGCATCAGCATCACCGCCAACCATAATTGAAAGTGTGCCATCAATGGCGCCTTGTTCACCGCCTGATACAGGCGCATCCAACATGTCGATGCCTTTGGACGCTAGTTCTTTCGCTAATGAACGAGTTACTTCGGGTGAAATAGTGCTCATATCAATTACTAGGTGCTTGGGTTTCGCACCGTGAATGATTCCTTCTTCGCCGGTGACTACTTCAATAACATCGGGGCTATCTGCAACCATAGTAATGGTGATGTCGCAATGCTGAGCTAGTTCAGCCGGGCTGTTATATATCTCAATATTATTAGCTGAAAAAGTTTGCAGTGATTTGGGATTTCGAGCATACAAGCCAAGATTATGATTGGCCTGAAGTAAGTTGTTAGCCATGGGTTTACCCATGATACCTAGTCCAATGAGACCAATTCGGTTGATAGTCATTTCATAAAATTTTGAGTGTTAAGCGATGTAAAGCTTAGCAGAAACGATTAGCTATTTGACAGCGATTGTCTGAGCATAGTTTTAGTAAGCGATACTAACTACCTGTCGCTATTGTCTTGGCTGGAGCGAATATTGCTTATGACTGAGCTTAAGGCAAGATCAAAACGGTTGCTTTCGCTTATTAAGCTGCTTTTTCCAGTAGACAAGTCATCTAAGAAAGTTTGTAAATCAATTTCTAAACTATAATCACCTGAGCGATCACTAAATACTAAATGATTCGTCTCGATGATTGCTTTAGAGAATTTTAAGCGGCGTTTTGCTTTGTCTTCGCCTTGATATACTTCTAACCATACTCCAGGGACGATACTTTCTGGTAGATGCTCGACAACATTAAGTTCAGGCTCATCTTCTATATCGTTTTCATCAAATTCTGCTTCTGAGTCTAGTTCGCTTACAGAATCTTGTTGTTCATCAACCTCATCAACCTCATCAACCTCATCAACCTCATCAACCTCATCAACCTCGTCAACCTCGTCAACCTCATCAACCTCATCAACCTCATCAACCTCATCAACCTCATCAACCTCATCAACCTCATCAACCTCATCAA
>CAYXVH010000272.1:0-11704 GCA_964468615.1 uncultured Thiotrichales bacterium
AGCGAAGATAGATTATCAGTCGTCATGGGAATGGCTAGCAAATTATCATAATGGAATGACCGCATTGGGCTGAGCAGACATTCGGTAATATAGAAATTGTTTGTTTCTGTTAGAGCTAGTAAGTATTTAATTTGATGAAAATTCGCTTATCGATTTTATCAATATCTATCTATTATCAAATTTTATTTGAGGGTACTAAAGCATACCTATTACTATCTAATAAACGATCTATAAGAGAAGTAAATTTTACAGATTAATCAAGTAGTTAATACTTAATTTTTTACTGTGAGAAGGTTGATAAGAAATATTTTTGAAGGCTAATGAGGTTAATTCGAGACTAGAATTAGAACCTGCTGATGCCACATAAAATATTTTTTCGAAAATAATAATCTAGAGGTAATTTCAGGAGGATCTATCCAATGATAATTCGAGATAAAGAAGTACTTATTCCTGCCAGTATAGTGGGCAACTATCCAAACCCACGTTGGTGGGATCAACTATGGGCACATAATTTTACCGGAGATCAAGCATGTCCTGATGCGAAGGAGCGTGAAGCGTTGGAAGATGTAATTACTACTATCGCGCATGACCAGGAAATGGCCGGGCTAGATATCATCTCAGATGGTCGTGTGCAAGGTGATAATTATGTCGATCAGATTGTGTATTACTACCTGAAGCGTCTTGGCTACAGTATGCATGGGGAATACATGGCTACACCACTTTATAGCGACTTGCACACGGTAACGTGCTATCGAGAAATTAAACGCTATGGCCCTATCATGATTCAACAGGCTAGAGCGTTGCAAAGGGCTACGGACAAACCGATTAAAGTCCAATACACAGGAGTTCAAGCTTTAGCTCAATGTACAAACGATAAATTTTATAAGTCCAGTTACGATCGCGCGATGGCGATAGCCGCAGCCTTGAACGAAGAACTACTTGAATTAGATAGCATGGGTGTAGATTTCATACAATTGGATGAATTTACATGGCCTTACATGTTTGAGGACTGGGCGATCGAAGCATACAACCGATGCGTTGATGGTGTGAAGAATTCCAAGATTGTAACGCACGTCTGTTGGGGTAATTACAAAGGTACATATGGTTATTACATGGAAGAGGGAGCAGAGGATTTTGATATTACCAAACGAAAAGGTGAAAACCCGAGTAATAAAGCGGAGACCATTATACCGAAGTGTTATGAAGCTAATTTGGATGTAATTAATATTGAAAATTGCGGACGTTGCGAGGGTGAATTGGATGTTCTGAAAAATCATCCACTGCCGGATAACATGTATTTTTGGGCGGGGGTTATCGACATTAAGAGCACTATTGTAGAGACTGCTGATGAGGTTGCTGATCGCATTCGGAATTTACTCAAGTATGTTCCTGCAGATCGCCTTGGCGTTACTACCGATTGTGGCCTGATTCATTTTTGGCGCTACATTGCTTTCGAAAAGATGAGAGCGCTCGTAGAAGGTACCAAGATTGTGCGGGAAGAATTGCAACAAAAATCCAAAAAGGCAGCCTGATAACGTATAAAAATTGAAATAAGGAGAATTAATCAATGCCTGTTCTTACACTGCATTGCCCTAACTGTGAACGAAACTTCAAAGGTATGGTGATGTTTGGAGCAACAATGCCTGAAGTATGGGTTTGCTCGGTATGTAAAAGTGATCGAGCAACTCCTATACACGAAGAGAATCATTCTCATCCTTGGGCGAAAGATCCATGTGATCATGATTCCCATAAAACCTGTCCGTGTTGCGTGGTGTGACGATGTGTGCACTCTCGATTTCAACTGCTGAGAACAAATGTAATGATATCGAAGCATTAGCTTTAATGGTTGAAAGTGGAATTTGTTTGGCAGTTGGCGGTGGGTTATCTTCACGCGAACCAATGGCGCTGATCCGTTCAATTATTCGCAACAATGTTAGCAATCTAACGGTTGTTGGTTCTGCTCATGGTATTGATATTGATTTGTTATGTGGCGCTAATGCTGTATCTGCATCGCAAGAGAGCTATGTAGGTTTTGAACAAGATTTTGGCATGGCGCAAAACTATCGGCAAGGTTGCGAAAGTGGAAAAATAGAAATACAAGACAATTGTTGTTATACCCTGGTGCAACAACTTCGCGCCTCGATTCAAGGTCTGCCGTTTATGCCTATACAGTCTGTTCGAGGCACCGATTTTGAAAAAAATCCACGATATAAAACAATACAGTGCCCTTATTCTGGCGAGGACATATTAGTAGTGCCTCCACTAACCCCTGATGTTGCAATTCTTCATGCTCAGTATGCTGATTCTCATGGTAATTTGAGAATAGAAGGTCCTCCTGTCGTTGATTTGCTATTTGCGCAGGCATCTAAAAAAGTATTAGCAACGGTGGAGAAAATTGTAACGAGCGAGGAAATGCAACAACTGGGTGGTGCAAATATTCCTTATTTTTACGTGACAAAATTTGCAAAAGTACCAATGGGTGCGCATCCAACGGCTTGCTATCCTTTTTATGCATACGATCGTGAGCATACAAAATTGTACATGTCTGCTGCTAAAGAAGGGCCAGCTGCATTCCAAAATAAATATTTAAAGCATTTTGTTTATGACTGTGAAAGTCATGATGAATATCTTGATCGAATTGGTGGCGCAAACACGAAATCAAAATTATCGAGTTGGAAAGAGTCTAATGATGCCTGGATGGAGCTATATAAGGAAAGTGCATAGACATGGAGCAGAGCTGTACACTGGGTGAGTTGCTTATCGATCAATTAGCGCGAACTGTTGATGACAACTCATTAGTATTCCATGGTTTCGGATCACCTTTAGTACAAATTGCACTGCATGTTGCTAAACGGGTATACGCTCCCAACTTAGTGCTAGTAGCCGGCGCTACCTATGGCGTCAACCCAAATCCTCCATTTATTGCACCCACGACTAATGACTGGGTACATGATCGAAATGCTGAATGCCATTTGAGTATTGGAGAATTATTCGATTTGTCTGCGAGTGGACGTTTGGGACGAATGTTTTTATCAGGTTTGCAAATTGATCAGTGGGGTAATACCAATGTCACTCAATTGGGACGTAAATCTCTAAAACTAAAACTACCAGGTGGTGGTGGTGCCTGTAATTTATCCTGTAATACTAAATACATTACCTTGTGGACTGCTGCTCATCGTGCAGAACCTGTAAAAGGAAAGCGTCGCTATCGCATTGTCTCACAGTGTGACTACATTACCGGTTTAGGACACAGAAATTCAGATGGCATTACAAGACAGCAACTTGGATACCGAGGTAACGGACCGCAGTGGCTGGTAACTGACTTAGGTGTATTCGACTTCAATAAAGATGGGCATTTACGATTAGATTCTCTATACCCTCATACTTCCGTAAACGATGTTATTGAAAATACAGAGTTTGAACCAAAAATCAAAAAAGATCTTAAGACCGTTTCACATCCTTCGATTGAAGTGCTTTCGATAATTCGCAATCTGGATCCGCTTCGAATACATGAAAAGGAATTATTACCTAGGGACCGTACCGTGACATTAAATGGAAATAAGCATGCAGCAATTTGTTGAAAATAATTCGGAAAATAAAAATCAATCAGATTCCTTAACTAGGTATCGAGATAAAAAAAATGTAGTGCCAATACCTTATCGAGGAACTAGTGTTCAGAAATATGCAGGAGAAATGACTGAAAAGGCAATTCAATCAGCATTCCTAGGAAAAGAAGCCTATCGCCGTACTGAATTCATCGTGCTTAAAGGAAGTGATAACAAAATTGCAGTGGTCGCGATTCAGAAATCAGACTATGAGCCTTTATTTTCAAATATAACTCATGTTGAAGTACTAGGACTCCCAGATAATTGCACATATATAAATGACAGTAGTGTGGATTGTGCTAATCGGTCTGCATTGGCAGAACTCGCATTTCGCAATCAAATTGGAAAAGAGCAGATATGTATTGTTGAAGGTAAGTATGATCATGTAAATTTCATATATCGGCCTGATCCACTTGTGTTACAAGTATTGGAAGTAGAGCCACCGTCACCTCCTAAACTATATAGCATGGTACAACAGGTATTAGGCTATGCTGATTTACCACCTATTCGGGTTGAACTGAAAACAATTGATGTAAGAGATTTATGTAGCAGTGTAGATCCTGAATGTTATTTGTTGCCTTGTAGATCTGGCGGCATGGAGCAGCTAAAAAAACCAGTATATTTCTTGGATGAGCGTCCCAAGCAGCGTCAAAACTGGGTTTTGATTGGTTGTGAAAGAAGTCTTCAATTTCATCGACACTACTATGGCGATGAGCCATCACGTGTTGAGATGTGTCCTCGTAAACTCAAATCAATTGATAACGAACCTACTATATTAAAGTGTTGTTTGCTTGAGTTTGATATTGAGAGAGATGGGAACTCGATGGTGGTTCCATGGGGGGCGGATCTTGCAATGGTAGAACAAGCGTTGCGAGAACTTTCAAGCGAGGTTGAGTATGTTTAAGTCTGCCTGGGATGGAATTCATGTTATTAGCGATTCCATGAAAGAACGTATAGAGCGATCTAAAAATGTTGGCATGACGATGGTTATCGATACATGTGTTGGTCTACAAACGTTGCGGGATCTGCTCCAAATTTCAAATAAATATATTGATCACTGGAAGTGTAGTTATGGAGTATCTGCAGTTATGCCTTCTAACATACTTCATCAAAAACTCGAGATGTTAAATGAACATAACATTAACACTTTCCCCGGAGGAACATTATTGGAAGCAGCTATTATTCAGAAAAATTGTCAGTCATATATGGTGAGGGCTAAAGAAATTGGATTTCATTCAGTTGAAATTTCGGATGGGACTATAACATTACCAAGTGCGCGAAGACGCAATACAATTTTGTGTGCGTTAGAAAATGGACTAACACCAATTACAGAGGTTGGTAAAAAAGACCCGTTAAAGCAACCAAGCCCTAATGAACTAGCGGATCAAATTCTGCAAGATTTATATTGGGGGGCTGAATATGTAATTGTAGATGCAAGGGAATCTGGATGTGGAGTCGGTATATTTGATCAGCAAGGCGATATGAAATTGGATGTATTTAAGAAAATTTTATCAGCTGTTGGAAAAAAAGTAGAAAAAATTATTTGGGAAGCACCGCAAAAAAAACAGCAAGTTGCTCTAATTAAACATATTGGACCAAACGTAAATTTAGGAAATGTCAATCCAATGGATATTTTGTCATTGGAATCATTGCGACTAGGGCTTCAATATGAAACATTGCGAGATATTGCAGATGAATCTGCAAAAAGTGGCAGATGGGATCCAGAAGAAATCGAAGCAATTGATAAAATAGAAAACTGCTCGAATATAAGAAAAAAATGAGAGAAGTAATTCCAGACTCGGATATGGCGTTGTGTATCGATGGTCGCTTATCACAAGCTCCTGAAGATGAATTGATTACAAGTGCATTTACACAAGAGCTTAATGAGCAACTATGGTTAGCAGAAGAAATGAATTGGGTGGATATGGCGCATGTAATCAGTTTAATGGAAGCCGGTGTAATAGAGAAAAAAGTTGGAGCTGACTTATTAAGTGCATTATGCAAATTGCAAAATAATCCAAATGATTTTCTGCCTGATCCTAGGTGCGGTGATTTATTTACTAATAGAGAAGTGTGGTTAGAGCAATATTCTAGTTCAGTAGGATGGTTATGTGCAGGAAGGGCACGCAGAGAGGGCACCACAGTAGCTTTCCATTTAACATTAAAAAAGTTTTTACTTGCGTTGTCAGATGAAATATCGGAACTAACACGTGTGATGTTGGTTCAAGCCGCACAACATAGTGCGTCAATTATGCCTGATTACACCTATATGCAGGCAGGGCAACCGACATCATTTGGACATTATTTGCTTTCATTTGTATTTATGCTCATGCGTGACTTTGCGCGTATAAATTCTCTTTACGATAGAGTCAATTGCTGTCCAGCAGGATGTGGAGGCATTAATGGATCGACTTTACAGATTGATAGAGAAAAATTAGCAACATTATTGGGCTTTACTAAACCCGTCATGCATACAAGAGATGCAATGTGGCAATCTGATATTTCTATTGAAGTAGTATCAACATTAGCTTCTATTTCTATTACTTTAGATCGATTAAGTGAAGATTTGCTCCATTTCGTTACTAAAGAATTCAATTACATTGAATTACAAGATGCATATTCAAGAGCTAGCAAAATCATGCCCCAGAAAAAAAATCCTTACGGGCTCGCGTATATTCGTGCACTGACAAATAAAGTGATTGGAATACAAAATATGGTGGTGGTAACACAACGTACACCAACAGGACAAATTGATAATCGCTTATTCATATATGGTGAAATACCTGAAGTCCTCAAAATGACTACAGAAGGAGTATGTTTACTAGCAAAGATATTAGAAGGACTGCAATTTAATTCTACACAGGCACTCAATAGAGTAAAAGAAAGCTTTGCTATGTCCACAGAATTGGCTGAGTTAATTTCGATTGAAAATAATTTGGATTATAGAACTGCACATAAAATCGTTGGCAAGATTGTTCGTAAATATTCTGAATCTAAAAAATATTTATCTGAACTAACAGAATTAGAATTAAACGAAGTTGCAAACGAGGTAATAGGCCGTTCAATATCATGCCCTAAGCATATTTTAGAAGCATTGAAATCACCGGAAGCTGCTATCGAGAAAAAGACTGGTTTGGGAGGCACATCTCAAGTCAGAGTAAATGAAATGATTGAACATAATAAAGGCGAGTTAAATTATTATCAAACTTGGATAACAAATGAACGAAAAAAAATAATGCATGCAGAAAGTTCATTATTAAATCATACAGAAAATATAATTAATCAAGTTCAATGACTTCATTATTTTTAGAGTCTTCTATCTACCAAAACTCTTGGAGCACAAAATCGCTTCGTAAAATATTTGATGAAGAAGCAAGGATTAGGACTTGGTTAGAAATATTATCTGTCTTAGCTGAAGTTCAATCAAAATTTAAATTAATACCTGAATCAGCTGGAAGCTCAATTAAGAAGTTTTGTAATGAAATTACAATTGATGATGAGTTACTTCATGATATTAAAATTGGATTCGAACAAAGTGGTCATTCTATGCAAGGTTTCATTAATGCTTTAGGCATACGTGGAGACGAAGATGTAAGAAATTGGCTATATTATGGTGCAACTGTACAAGATGTAACAGACACTTGGTTTTCTATCGTTTTAAGAGAAGCTCGCGAACAGTTTCATTTAGATTTAAATGCGATTTGTTTAACTGCTAAGAATCTTATAAGTGAACACCGTGACACTATCATGTCAGGTCGTACCCATGGTCAACATGGCTTGCCCATAACGTTTGGGTTTAAAGTTGCGGGCTGGGCATGTGAGCTCGATCGTCATCGAACTCGATTATCACAGCTAGGTAATCGAATGGACGAGGGGCAATTATGCGGAGGAGTTGGATCACTGTCATCACTCGGTAGTCAAGGTTTGGAGATACAAAAGGAATTTTGTGATCGGCTTGGATTACGTGAACCGATTATTTCTTGGACTTCCAGTCGTGATGTGTTTGCAGAGTGGGGTCAATTATTAGTACTTATTACTGGAACGGCAGATCGTATTGGTCATGAGATATATAACCTTCAGCGTACCGAAATAGCAGAGCTAGTGGAGAACTCAGCAATTGAAACTGTTGGCAGCATTACAATGCCGCATAAACAAAATCCAGAAATTTCAGAACATATGGGTACGCTTGCTAGAGTCGTTCGTCACAATGCTGCAATTTTGCTGGAAGGTTTGGTAAATGATCATGAACGAGATGGTCGGTCTTGGAAAAGTGAGTGGCACGTTTTACCTCTTATAACTTTAGTATCGGGTAAAACTTTAGAGCTTCTAAAATTAATATTATCTAACTTAGAAGTGCGTGCAGATCAAATGCAAAATAATTTAGAAATCAGTGGTGAACAAATATTTTCAGAAGGCGTAATGTTAGCTTTAGCTAAAAAGCTTGGAAAAAATCAGGCTCAAATTATTGTATTCAAAGAAGCTAAATCTGCACGTGATAAAGGGGTGGATTTTAAAGAAGCTATTTTAAATAATTCTGAAATTACTTCTAATCTAAGTGCAAAAGATATAGAAGAAATATTTAAATATGAAAACAGTATAGGACTATGTGCTGAAATGGTTGATAGGGTGCTTGATAAGATATGAATACTCAAGTTGTTACGCCCAATATGGTTGACGAGTTTCACCGTTGTGAGCTTGCAGAATTTCCAACTCCTTTACAGCGATTTAAAAAACTAGAGAAAAATGTAAATAACCTTGAGCTATGGGTGAAACGCGATGATTTAATAAGCTTTGGTTTTGGAGGTAACAAAGTTAGAGCGCTTGAGTTTATTGCTGCAGATGCCTTAAAGCGTAGAGCAAAAACATTAATTACAGGTGCAGGCGTACAATCCAATCACGTCCGTGCAACTGCTGCAGTGGCGGCTTATCTAAATCTAAAGTGCATTGCTATTTATTGGGGGAATCCACCTAAAGACATAAAAGGCAACTATTATCTTACCAAAATGTTGGGTGCAGAAACTAGATTTACAAACGATACTGATCGAAGTTCCGTAGATACAATGATTCGGTTTGTAGAACAAGAAGTGATGCATGGTGGTGGACTTCCTTATTCAATTCCACGTGGAGGAGCGTGTGCATTAGGAGTAATCGCTCATCTTTTTGCGGCACAGGAACTTTTTGAGCAATGTAAAAGAAACGGTGTGAAAGCGGATCTTGTAACGCTTGCAGTGGGTTCCGCGGGGACTATTGCTGGTTGGATTCTTGCAAAAATATTATATAAACATCCTTGGCGAATAGAAGGCTTCACCGTTAGTCGACCTTCTTCAGAGGTAAAAGACATAATTCAAAATTTAGCGCACGACGCAGCTAAATTATTAAACACGACAGTACATATAAATTCAGATCAAATTGTAATCCATGATGGATACATTGGTGATGGCTATGGAGTGCCAAGTGTTAAAGGAAACAATGCCATTAAAGTGGTTGCGATACAGCAAGGAGTATTTTTTGACCCCGTTTATACAGGAAAAGCATTTGCTGGATTTTTGGAATATGTAAAGAATGGTTATTACAAAGATATTCATACAGCAGTGTTTTTGCACACCGGGGGAGAGCCAGCTCTATTTGTATAATGGTGGCTTAAACATATGACTAACATCAAGCATAAAAATATTAACGAATCACAATCGGATTTCACTTCTGAAGAAAACGACGTTAGCGATATTATGAATCTAGTTGCGAAAGCTAGACAGGCTCAATCACAAATAAATTCTTATACACAAGAAGGAGTAGATGAATTAGTAACTTCAATAGCTTGGAATGTAATTAAAAGTAAAGAAGAGCTCGCACGCATGGCGGTGGATGAAGGGGGATTTGGTAATTACGAAGATAAAGTAACTAAGATCTATAATCGCGTAACCGGAACGTTAGCGGATATGCGCTCAATTAAGACAGTTGGTGTAGTTGAAGAGTTACCAAGTATTGGAATTACTAAGATTGCAAAACCTGTAGGCATAATTGCTGCGTTGATTCCAGCAACGGGTCCGGATGCCACGCCTCCTGTTAAAGCATTATGTGCCATTAAGGGAAGAAATGCGCTGATTGTGGCACCACATCCTAGAACAAAAAGAAGTTCAACAAGAGTAGTCGAATGTATACGAGAAGGCTGTAAACAAGTGGGCGCTCCAGAGGATTTGGCACAAGTGATTGTAAATCCTTCGATTCTAAAAACAAAATTGTTAATGGAAAACGTAGATCTAATTGTAGCAACTGGTGGCATGAATATGGTCAAGTCTGCATACAGTTCAGGCAAACCTGCATATGGTGTAGGTGTGGGAAATGCGGTACACGTCGTTGATGATACTGCAGATTTAGATGATGCAGCTGAAATGATTGCCAAAGCTAAAACGTTCGATTATGCAACGAGTTGTTTAGCAGACAATGCAGTTGTAATCCATGAAAACATTTATGAGAGTTTGGTAAATAAATTGATCGATCTCGGAGCACATTTATGCACTGAAGAAGAAAAAATGAAACTTCAAAAATTAATGTGGCCAGACGATGCACCTATACCTTCTGCTGATGTGATCGCGAAATCTGCGCAATCCATTGCAAATAAAGCTCACATTAACATTCAGCCCGGCACAAGTTTTCTTTTAATAGAAGAAACGGGAGCAGGGAAAGGTTATCCGTTTTCTGGTGAAAAACTTTCAGTAGTTTTGACGCTTTATCAATTTGCCGATGGCATCGAAAATGCAATAGATCTCGTAAACAGCATTACAAATTATCAGGGATTGGGGCATACCTGTGGAATACATTCAAATTCACAAACCAATATAAATTCTGTTGCACATAATACAAAAACGGCTCGAGTGATGGTGAATCAAAACCTCAATGAAGGTGCAGGGAGTCCACGAAATGGGCTACCATATACATTGTCGCTTGCTTGTGGAACATGGGGAGGCAACATAACCACTGAAAATGTCAATGTTAGAAATTTTATCAACTTAACTTGGGTGTCCACACCAATTCAAGCTCGAACCATTACTGAGGAACAGTTGTTTGAAAATTATTGGACTAAGTATGGTAAGTAGTCGAGACATAGCAAGTCTAAAGTTAATATGGAGGCATGCAAAGTGAAAGAATATACGTTAGGTAATGTAGAAGATTTAAAAAATTCAAAAGATAGGAAACATAATCGCCTCAACGATGTCAGTATAAAAAGAAAACGTCCATCTGCCATCAAACCAGTTCGAAACATAGTAGAACTGATTGAGGATATTAATAGTAAAAATTATGATGCCGTTATAGTGGGAAGCGGTCCAGGTGGTTCAACCGTAGCAAGAGAGTTAGCCAGAGCAGGGAAAAAAGTTGTTGTTCTTGAATTTGGAAAAGATCATAGAGATAAATGGTATTACGGTACGGTTGCAGGACCTTTTATCTACACTGAACAACGAGGCTTCTTAAAATCAAAAGAAGGGGTCACTATTGTTCGCCCGATGCTAACAGGAGGAGCTACTAATATGTTTGCGAGCGCCGCATCGGGACCCCCATCTTGGTGGCTAAGTAAAACGGGCGTGGATATCGAATCCGAAGTTAACGAGACCATTGATGAACTTCAAATTGAAGCCTTACCTGAAGAGCTTATGGGTTCGGCATCACAACGTATTGGAGAAGCAGGTCGAGATCTTGGGATGGATTGGGTGCCACAAATAAAATTCATCCATCCAAAACGTTGTTATTCGAAATTAGATTGTGGTGATAAGTGCATGTTTGGATGCCGTTGCGGCGGAAAGTGGACGGCAAATGATTATTTAGATCAAGCCATTGAAGCCGGGGCAACGGTTATCACCGAGTGTACTGTTCACAAAGTTGAGACACAAGATGGTGTGGCTACGGGTGTTTGCGTAGAGGTACAAGGTAAACAATTTACACTTAACAGTAAGGTCGTGATCGTTTGTGCAGGAGGCATCGGTACCCCTCGTATCCTGCAGAATTCTGGTATCCA
The DNA here is from genome assembly GCA_964468615.1 of uncultured Thiotrichales bacterium. Classification (GTDB taxonomy): domain Bacteria; phylum Pseudomonadota; class Gammaproteobacteria; order UBA4575; family UBA4575; genus JABDMD01. The sequence goes on from CAYXVH010000272.1 coordinate 11,614, forward strand.
TGATGCTGGAGATGCATTGGGTGTAGATACGACATTTGTAGTCTATGGTGTGATTCAAGATAAAGGCAATACGGGCGATCCGCCTATGACG
>CAYXVH010000273.1:0-3482 GCA_964468615.1 uncultured Thiotrichales bacterium
AAACACCCATGGCAGCACCAAGCGCAAGTGCGCCTACATCGCCCATAAACACTTGAGCGGGATAAGCGTTAAACCAAAGAAAACCGAGACCTGCGCCGACTGTTGCCCCACAGAACACAACCAGCTCACCTGTTAAAGGTAAATGCGGAATAGACAAATAATTAGAGAAGTATATGTTGCCACTCAGATACGCAAATACACCTAAGGCACCCACCACCATCACCACTGGCATAATCGCAAGGCCGTCCAAACCATCGGTGAAGTTAACTGCGTTACTAGAACCTACAATCACAAAATACGTTAGCAGAACAAACCATGCGCCCAAAGGGATAACGATGTTTTTAAAAAACGGCACATACAAATTTGTTTCTTCAGGTAAACTCGTTGTATAAAAAATAATTAAAGCAACTCCTAAACCGATTACCGATTGCCAAAAATATTTACCCTTAGCCGAAAGACCCTTACTTGATCGACTTAATAGCTTCTTTACATCGTCTACTGCACCAACTAGACCAAACAAAAGTGTAGTAACCAAAACAAACCAAACATAACGGTTAGATAAGTCACTCCACAACAGCGCACTCACTAATATTGATACTAATAAAAATGCACCACCCATAGTTGGTGTCCCTGCTTTTGCCAAATGTGTTGCCGGCCCATCACTTCTTACATTTTGATTCACACTATAGCTAGTTAACTTGCGAATCATGATTGGACCAGTGATAAAACAAATAGTCAGCGCAGTAAGCACTCCCAAAATGGAACGCAAAGTCAAATACTGAAACACATTAAAACCAGAATGGTATTGCTCCAAAAATTCAAAAACACTAAGCAACATGTTCGTTATGCTCCCTATTTTGGCCGTTAGCCTTACCATTCATTTTTTTATTTGTAGTAGTTTTATTAGTGCGAATACCCGCTACAATTTTTTCTAGTTGCATTGCACGAGAACCCTTCACCAAAACACATATTCCCAAAGACAACTCGTTTTGCAATACCTCTACAAGTTTTGCATGACTATTAAAATGTTTTGCACCCGCTCCAAACTCCTTAACACTATGTTTAGTCATCTCCCCATAAGCAAATAATCTTGTGACTCCAAACTGTTTAGCAATTTCGGCTGCCTTCTTATGCATAAAAACACTCTCATTGCCCAACTCACCCATGTCCCCCAAGACCAACCAATGTTCGCCTGGTTCTTGCGCTTGAACATCTAATGCCGCAGCTAATGAGGCAGGATTAGCGTTGTAGCTATCGTCCAACACACTTGCACCAGCAAGCCCTTCTACTCTCACTAAACGACCTGGCACCGCTTGGGTTTTTTCGATGCCCATTTTAATATCTTCAAGATCCAAACCAAGCGCCAACCCAACTGCGGCTGCAGCTAAAGTATTTAGCAATGCATGCATACCTAACACTTGTGGTTTAACTCGGATCTCGCCCATCGGCGTGATAATTTCAAACTGATCGCTAGCAATTTGTTTGCCAGTAACATCTGCAGGCTTCTCTACTCCGAAACTAATTTGCATGCGTTCACCAATCTCTTTCTCCAACGCTTCCCTATAGTGCTCATCCGCATTAACCACTGCGACACCATTAGCACTTAAGTTTTGATACAACTCAGCTTTTGCATGCGCCACACCATCTATAGATCCAAAGCCTTCCAGATGCGCGGGCCCAATATTCGTTATCACACCTATATTGGGCTCAGCTAACTTCGCCAATTCTGCAATCTCTCCTGCGTGATTAGCTCCCATTTCTATGACTGCGAAACGATGACTTTCATTAAGATTACTCAACGTTAATGGCACACCAATATGATTATTTAAATTGCCAACCGTAGCTAAAACATCACCCTGTGTATTTAGAATTTGTTTGATCAATTCTTTAACCGAAGTTTTGCCATTTGAACCCGTAATCCCAATAACAGGTAAACTAAATCGCTTGCGCCATGCAGCTGCTAATTGCTGCAAAGCTTTATAAGTATCCTTAACCACAACTTGCGGGATGGCTGCGTTAACTTTTCGCTGCACTAACACTGCAGCTGCCTGATTAGCATCACCTGCTTCGATTATTTCATGCGGATCAAATGAATCTCCGACCAGAGCAACAAACATAGCGCCTGCTTGCATGCTTCGCGTATCTATGGACAAGCCATTTATTAAGAAATTACTGTCTTGCAAATCACTATGTATTTGACCATCAGTAAATGCTGCAATCTCTGTTAAAGACAATTTCATCTGGAAATTTTTTCTAAAATTGCGTTGGCAATTTTCTTATCATCAAATGGCAGATAATCATGCTTAATAATTTGAACAACCTCATGACCTTTGCCCGCAATTAAGACTACATCTTCGTCACCCGCATTTTGAATCGCATATTCGATTGCTTTATGACGATCATGAATTAAGGAGTAATTTGAGGATGACGAAAAACCTGACTGTATTTCATTGGTAATTTCTTCTGGATCTTCTAACCGCGGATTATCATCGGTAATCACTGACACGTCTGCATACTGCTCTACCGCTTGAGCCATCAACTTACGTTTCCCTTGATCGCGATTTCCTCCGCAACCAAATACACACCACAACTTACCCTCACAATGCTCCCTTAGCACTTTCAATACATTAATAAGAGCTTGCGGAGTATGCGCATAATCAATGATCACTGCGGGCGAATTTCTATCGTGGGCAATAAACTCCATTCGACCAGGAACGGTTTGTATACCAGAAATAACTTTTACTGCACTCTTAAATTCAACACCACTTACTATCAAAGCACCCAGTACTGCAAGCAAATTACTGATATTAAATTTTCCAATTAAACTTGTAGTTACAACGGCATTACCCCAACTAGAATCAATTTCAAAACTTACTTCGCCAGCTACATATTTGATATTGATTGCGTTGATATATGAATACGCATTAAATGAATTTGATTTAATCGAGTAAGCAATCACATTCAACTGACCCGAGAATTCCTGTGCCAAGCGCACCCCAGCTTCATCATCGATGTTAATTACTGCATTTTTTAGATTTGGACTTTGAAATAACAATCGTTTTGAATTGAAGTAGTCCTCAATGGTGTTGTGATAATCCATATGATCACGACCCAAATTGGTAAACACAGCAGTATCGACATCAACTCCATTTAACCTACCTTGACTTAAGCCATGAGATGATGCTTCCAATACTGCATTGTTTACGTCATCCACATGCAAGTTATGCAACAAGCCATGCATTCGTATAGCGTCAGGCGTGGTGTGACTCGCACTATCAAGATTTGGATATACGCCATAGCCTAATGTACCAATCACCCCACAAGGAAGATCTAACTGCTTTAAGGCTTGTGCAATAAATTGACTTACAGAAGTTTTCCCATCCGTACCCGTTACGGCAATTACATTCATTTGCGCAGATGGATTATTGTAAAAACGCTGGCAAATCAATCCGAGCTTATCTTGCAAATTATCAATTTCTAAA
>CAYXVH010000274.1:0-8035 GCA_964468615.1 uncultured Thiotrichales bacterium
TAATAGGTACTTGTAATGTTCGAGGAGAAATTATTCCAATATTTGATTTGGAAAAAATTATATATCCTGATATCAGTGTAGCTAAACCTACAAACTATAAAACACTTATTTTACACGAAGGAAACAATGCTATTGGTTTGCCGCTTTTTAAATTACCCGAACTGATTCATCTAGAGGAGGAAGACCGTATAAGTAATTACTCAAAGTTTCCAGAGTTGATAAAGCCTTATGTGAAGATGGTTTATAAAAGAAAACTTAAGATTTGGGTACTTATTGATTTTTCTTCTTTTTTTACATTTCTAAAAACTAGTTATATCCAATCTTAATTACTGAAGAAGGTTATATATATGTTTAATTTAAATAATATTTTAGATATAAAAATTACTAAAAAACTGACAATTTTGTTCATAACCGTAACATTAGGCTTTGTCGCAATTGCTCTAACATATTGGATGGTAATTAAAAATGAGCGTGAAGCTACAGAAAGATCTAATCTATTTATAAAGTATGGGCAACTCGTAAGTAATGCGCAAAAAAATTACTTTAAAGTTAGGCGATTTGAAAAAGATTTTCTTTTAAGCATATCGGCATCAACTGGTCAGACATACAACAACGCACCTCTTGATGAGCATGCAAAATATGTTCATTTATTGGAACAAAACATGGAACAGCTTCGTGCTTTGAGTGATTCGGATAAATTTAAATCATCTGAAAAAGTAATTATTAATGAGATTGAGCTGCCTGCAGAGTATCAATCTCAATTAGTTACCCAAGCTTCTGCTGTTGTTGAGAACTATAAATCTTCATTTTCTGATATTGTGAAATTTAATCAGGTGGTTGGTTTTACAGATGAGGATGGCCTGAGGAAGAAAGCAAATGGTTTGTTAAGTGCTATTGAAAAAGGAGTTGGAAGTGCATACACAAATAACTTGCAGTCCATCGTGGCGAAGGTCAGAGCGAATGAAAAGCACATCTTACAATCAATTGATTTGACTGAATCATTTGAGAATTTGAAGTATCAGATCCAAGTATTTCAAGCTCAACTAGAGATCCCTGAGAATATTTTAGAATTGGATAATCCTGATTTGGGTGCCTATATAAGCGATTATATTGTCACGATAAATGAAATCGTCTCAAACAAAAGAAACGCAAACGAATATACAGAGCTGTATGATTTCATGCTTGGTCCAATATTTGATGAGATGGGGCAATCTTCATCCTTGAGTATTTTTCAAAATCAATCTAAACAAAAAAGTAAAACCAATACTATTGCGGGAATAGTTGCTCTTTCATTAATTGCTATTGCATCTCTTATTTCACTTTTACTGTATTTGTTTGGCTACACGATTACTAAACCAATTAATAAACTGGTAGATACCATACATGAAGTTAATCAAGGGAATTTGCAAGCAAGAACTAATCTTGTACGTAAGGATGAATTAGGTGAGTTGTCTACTGCGTTTGATCGATTGCTTGACGAAAAAGTTACTCAACTTTCTCTTTCAGAAAAAGATAATGATGTGTTAAATGAATCTATAATTTCATTATTGAACTCGGTTGCACAACTTAGTAAGAAAGACTTTACAGTAGTAGCACCTGTATTTGAAAATGTTACTGGCGCACTGGGTGATTCATTAAATTATCTAACAAAAGAGACTGCTACAGCACTTAGTGACGTAAAAGAAATATCAGTCCGTGTTGTTGTTGAGTCTAACCGAGTGCAAAGACAAGCTAAATTAGTTATGGCTGTGGCAGAGAAGGAACGTCATCAGGTTGAAAGTATTATGGGTGAGTTAAATAAGTCATCTAATGAAATGGTCAAGATGTCAACGTATGCGACTGATGTTAGCAAGAAGGCAGAATATGCTTTAAGAAATACACATTCAGCGTTAGAAACTGTCGATCGTTCAGTTGCAGGGATCAATGGTATCCGTAAAACCATTCGACAAACAGAAAAGAGAATTAAAAGATTAGGGGAACGCTCGCAAGAAATTACTGGAATAGTTAATTTAATGAATAGCATTGCAGAGCGAACACATATTTTAGCATTGAATGCCAGTATGCATGCGGCTTCTTCTGGCGAAAAAGGACGTGGCTTTTCAGTTGTGGCGGAAGAGGTTCAACGATTAGCTGAAAGTGCAAGAGATGCGACTACAGAAATAGAATCATTGGTGAACAATATACGTATTGAGACGAAAGATGCGGTTTCAGCTATGAATACTGCAATTACTCAAGTAGCAGATGGTACCGCACTTGCTGAAAAAGCGGGGTCTGCCATGAGAGAGACTCAAGACTCAACCCAAGATTTGGTCCAAGCTGTGAACGCAATAACTAAAAGTTCAAAAATGCAGGCACATGCAAATCTTCAATTAGTAGAAAATGCAAATGAGATCTTAGAAGGTACTCGCAAGACGGACCAGCATTTGCACCAACAAATGACGACCACAAATAATCTGGTTAGATATTCAAACATGTTGCTCACTACGGTTGGTATTTTTAAATTGCCAGTTGTAGAGCATGCAGACAAATTAGCTAACATTTCAGTTGAAGAAATTCAGAATAAAAAAACAAATATAGGTGTTACCTCTGCTAAAGATGTTAATTTAAACCCAGCAGCTAGAGTGAAACAAAAAGTGCTTGAAACCGCGTAAGCGTATATTATTTCAAATATACTTTTATTATTCTGTATGGAGAAGGATAGAGAACAAATAGAATGTTTAAATAAACATTCGCCTCAACAACAAGAGTTAATTGATATAATTAACGCTGAGCTTGCAGAATTTCTAATAACTCAAATCGAACTGGTATCTAATCTTTCAGAGCGCGTATTTAAATCAGCGAAACTACAACAAATACTAGAAGCGCAAATAGATTTTGCAAGTCGTATTGGTTCTGTAGCAGAAATAATTGGGTTGCACGGCCTGTACCTATTTTGTGCGCATATCCAAAAAAACTTTGAGTTGATGCTATCGAAAAGTTTAGATCAGAATAATATTATTGATTCTCAACTTTTATACTGGCCTGAAATAATACAGAGTTACTTGCTAGCCCCAAACGATCCAGACTATATACAAGAAGTGATGGTTTATCTAAACCATGAAGAGTTTCCAATTACGTTAGGCCAGCATGAAAATATCAGAATTGAAGAACAGTTCTATAATTCCTCAATTCAAGTTGATATTAATGAACGTGTACAGAAAGCTACACCTGAGCTAGTAGATTTGAATGTGTCAGAGGATATTGACTCAGGAATCATTGAGAATTTAATGCTTGATTTGCCAAAACAAACAGAAAGATTGTCAGCTGCTGTTCGATCTTTATGTGGTGATGATTTTATCAATCAGCTAAAAATTGCTGCAAAAATTACACATACCTTAAAAGGTACGGGAAATACGGTAGGTATACGAGGTATTGCAAATCTTACACATTGTATGGAGGATATTTTTGATGTATTACTTAAAGCGGAAAAGAAGCCATCAAATTCACTTTATGAGGCACTCAAAAATACAACAGAATGTTTAGAAGAAATGTCCGAATATTTGGAAGGCTTAGGTTCTAAGCCAGAGCAGTCTGTAAAAGTTTTCCAAGAGTTATTGAATTGGGCAAATAGCATCAATATTCATGGCTTGACAGATCGAATTGAATTAGAAGTTGATCTTATAGATTCTGCTGATGAAAAATTAGTGAGCTTAGATTCTTCTAAACAGATAGAAAGATCAAATGTAATCTCTTCGGATCTTCCGCTGCGTGTATCGGCTAAATTGGTAGATGATTTATTAAACAGTACAGGCGAGAGTATTATAACAGGTGAACAGATCGCAGAACTTGTGTTATTACTAAAGTCTACTATTGAAAATTTAGTCAATAATAATAAAAAAGTTAAATTACGCGCGCACGAAATTGAGAATTTAATTGAACTTAGAGGACTGTCAGATCGTTTAGAAAGTCAAGAAGCAAATACAGATTTTGATTCACTTGAATTAGAACAGTCTGATGAGTTATATATATCTGCTAATCAACTAGTAGAGTCAGCTGAGGATTCATTTGAATTTTCAAATGAAATTCAAAACACATTGCATTTGCTTGAGAAGCATTCTCTTAATCAAGTGAGAATTTTGCAAGAAAGTCAAGATGCGGTATTGCGTATTCGGATGGTGCCTGTGCAGAGTATTGTTCCTCGTCTACAACGTGCTGTTAAGCAAGTATGTAAATCATCGAATAAGTTGGCAGAGCTAAAAATTTCTGGTGAAGACACGCTTGTAGATAGTGAATTCATACATCAGTTAGCAGACCCTATCATGCATATTCTTCGAAATGCTATTGATCATGGAATTGAGACACCAGATAAACGAATAGAGCAGGGTAAGAATGCTCAGGGCGACATACACTTAAGTTTTAATATGGAAGGAAATACAATTCATGTAACGTGCCAAGATGATGGTTGTGGTCTAGATTTAAACCTCATTAAAGCCAAGGCGGTCGAAAGTAAATTATTAAGTGAAGATGAAGAATTTGATAATGAAAATGCGATTCAGATGATTCTTCGTCATGGTTTTTCTACAAAAGATAAAGTTTCTCAATTATCAGGTCGCGGTGTAGGTTTGGCGGCCGTACATGCAAAAATTACCGAAATGAAAGGCGCAATTAATATTGATACGAATGAAGTAAATGGTATTAATGTAGAAATCTCTATACCAACAAACTTAAATTCTGTACACGCACTGCTAGTAAACTGCGATGATTCAAAAGTGGCCATTTCTAATCGGGGGATTGATGAAATACTTTATGCAGGTGCAGGAAATATTGTTTCGGTATCAGGCCAAAACTATTTTGAATATATGCAGCAACGATACCCAGCATTTGATCTGCGGTTTATGCTTGAAAAAACTGAACATAATAAGCCATTAAATAATAAAGTTACTTTGCTAGTAAATGACAATATTGCGAATAAATATGCAATAACAATTGATAAAATACATGAAACACGCGATATCATTACTAAACCTATAAGCGAGTTAATACCAAATGTTTCGGGTTTACTTGGAACGACTATTTTAGGTGATGGTACTATCACAACAGTAGTTGATATTGTCGAATTACTTAAACATGCAGGATCGTTAGAAGATAAAAACATCCCTAGATTACATGCTAAAGAGAAAGAAACTCATCGGCATTATGCACTTGTAGTGGAGGATTCAGTAAGCATACGTAAGTCTCTCGCAAGGTTTATACAAGACCTTGGGTTTGCTGTAATTACTGCAAAAGACGGTCTAGATGCACTTAATCAAGTCCAGAAAAATATTCCCTCTGTAGTGTTAACTGATTTAGAAATGCCACGTATGAATGGTTTGGAACTTATGGCTCATCTTCGATCAAACGAAGAAACGGCATTTACACCTATAGTTATGCTTACATCTAAATCGTCACTCAAACACAAACAAGAGGCAGAGCGTTTGGGAGTTACTTCATGCATCTCTAAACCTATTGACGAAGAAGAACTACTTGAAATTATCAACTCACTAAAACTGATTGATCATGTAATAGCATAGAAATGTCAGTCAATATTTTGCCCATAAGACTGCAGTGCTAATGTTGATTATATGATTTATTTGATATTTTTCAAAAAAACTACACATCACTTATACATATTGTTAAGCTATTATTAATAGTACAATGACACCTAAATGACTGAAGTTCAGGATTTAACGTTTGAGATTGAAGCCGAAAATGACCAATCATTTGCGGTGAGTTCCTTTAGCCTAGATATACCAGGCTATGAGGTGATAGGGCTTTGTGGTAGTGGGTCAACTGCAGAAGTTTATGTCGCAATTCAAAATTCTTTAAGTCGTCAAGTTGCATTAAAAGTAATGCACTCGCACCTAATTTATGATGAAGTTCGTGTCAGCCACTTTCTGCAAGAGGGGCGCATTAATGCAAATTTATCACATGCTAATATTGTACCTATCCATGATGTAGGGGAGGTTGATGGTTGTCATTATATCGCCATGGAATATATGCCCTGGGGGAATTTGCGTAAACATCTAAAAGAACCTCACGACCTTGAATGGGTAATTAGTGTCGTAAATCAAATAGCCAATGCATTAGCTTATTCACATGAGCATGGATTCATTCACCGAGATATCAAACCTGAAAATATTCTTTTTAGAGATGATGATTCTGTAGTTCTCTCGGATTTCGGTATAGCAGATGACCTTGAGCATCGTGGTGCAATAAAATCAAAGTCTAGTCAAGCAACACCGAGGTATATGAGCCCTGATCTTCTTCGATCAAAACCGATCGGGCCTAGTTCCGATATATATTCTTTAGGGACCGTATTGTTTGAAATGCTTGCAGGCCGACCTCCTTATGATAGTGGCACCAAACCTTATACTCGAAAAGATATAGTAGCTGTTCAATTCGCTCATTTACGAGATCCTATACCTGAATTACCCCATGAACTTCAGCATCTTCAGCCTATAATTAATAAAATGTTAGCTAAACATCCTGAAGATCGTTTTTATAAGGCTAGTGATGTCGTAGAAGCCCTTACTTCTATCTAAACAGTACTGCATTTAATTTAATTAGCTTTTTTTACGCGAATTCTGCTGCCGTCTACATCGGTATAGTTTAGATTCACCATCGCGGCTTTTGCTTCACCTATTTTTGGCATTTCTACAAAGCCAAACCCTTTCGAAGTGCCTGCCTTTTCATCCATCACCAGCGTACAAGACTGTATGGTTCCGTATTCCCCAAACATTGCTTTGAGTTCTTCTTCAGTTGTGGTGCGTGCTAGATTGCGAATTAGTAATTTCATTTGCTTATAATACGTATAAAGGCTGGAGATTGTATTATTCTTTAGGAATGTATAATTCCAATCTAAAAATGGAAGGATTAATTTTGAGTGCTTTTAAAGAATATAAGCAATACGACGCAATAGGGTTAGTCAGCTTAATCAGAAAACGTGAAATTACACCTTTAGAATTACTCGAAGAAGCAATTACGCGTATAGAAAAAGCGAATCCAGCTCTTAATGCTGTTGTAACTAAGTTATACGATGAGGCTAAAAATGAAATTGAATCGGGATTGCCTGATGGCCTTTTTACTGGAGTACCATTTTTAATAAAAGAATTTGAGCAATACGCCGGTTCGCCTATTACAAATGCTAGCAGATTCTTTGTAGACAATATTTGTGAACAGGATAGCGAAATGGTGCAGCGCTATAAAAAGGGCGGTCTTGTAATTTTAGGTAAAACAAATACATCTGAGCTTTGTATAACAGCATCAACTGAATCAACACTATATGGTCCAAGTAAAAACCCTTGGAATACGAATATAAGCTCTGGTGGTTCTAGTGGAGGTTCTGCGGTTGCGGTTGCTACTGGAATGGTTCCTGTCGCACAGGGGAGCGATGGGGGAGGATCTATCCGTATACCAGCTTCTTGTTGTGGAGTGTTTGGAATGAAGCCATCACGTGGAAGAAACCCGTGGGGGCCAGTTTATGGAGAAAGTTGGAGCGGCTTACACGTTAAACATGTGTTAAGTAGAAGTGTAAGAGATAGTGCAGCTTTTTTAGATTTAACCTGCGGCCCCGATGTGGGTGCGCCTTACTATTTAACAACGCCCACAAATTCATATTTCTCCCAACTAGATAAAGAACTAAAGCCTCTCAAGATAGGTTACACGACAAACTCTGCATTTGAAGCTGAAGTAGACCAAGAGTGCATCATTGCAGTTGAAAAAACAGTTGAGTTGTTAAAAATGTTGGGCCATGAAACTGAAGAGATTGAATTAGATTATATTGAAGATGCGCATGAATTTTGGAGAGCTTTTTATACAGTTATGATGGCCAACACTGATGCAGAGATAAACGCATATAGTAAAAGAACTGGCCAAAAAATAAACCAAGATGAATTTGAAAACTTTACTTGGCTGAATCTTCAGTGGAACAAAAACAATACGGCAACTGACTGTATTACTTCTCAACAGTATCTGCATCGCGTTGGCCGAAAAATTGCAAAAATATTTGAAAAAAAGT
>CAYXVH010000275.1:0-3310 GCA_964468615.1 uncultured Thiotrichales bacterium
CATAAATGGTTGCAATTATCCATATAGTAAGAAGTGACCAGACAATGTCATACTCTGTATTAACAGCATCCATTTCTTCTTGCCAAAATGTTGAATTAAATCGTATAGCGGCAGAACCTATTAGCCCATATAGAACAATTATAAATAAGACTATATTTGCATAAATGACTTTCATGTTTTTAGCTTATAACGTTTTCATTAAGGGGCGCTGCGCGCCTTTTGCGCAGCGTCCAGCCCGCGTTTTTTGCGGGTGTACTTGAATGAGTTGTTAGGTGACATTGGTTTCATTGGGTATATCAAAAGTATTTCGTACTCCATGCGATTACTGCAGATGCCATGAATGCGGCATAGCCCACATATACACGAATCCTCACGCTGCGTTGCTCAGGTGTTGGTATTCGCGAAGCAAGCTCGTCTAGATTGTAACCCTTATATAGCTTCTTAAGTTTTAACTGGCCAAAATAAGCATAGAAAAAAGCTGATAAACCTATAATTAGGAATGATAGTGTAATACCGTCTTTTTCCATCGTCAGACCTAACGGTTGAATTAAACGGCGCCGCGCTTTTTGCAGCGTCCGAGCAGGGCGGCTTTTTGCCCTGCGTTTTTAAATGACTTGTTATGTGTTTTTCTCAATTACACTTTCCCAGCTTTCTTCGACATTAGCTAGAACTTCACAATCGCAATAACCGCCATATTCTTCTAGCCAGGGAAGAATTACTTCTGTGTTTAGGTTTTTGTTTTCTAGAAATGCTTTTGTCATTTTTGGTGTGTGGTCACATCCTCTCTCACCCATCTGCTCATCTAAGTGATCGAAAAGTGTAGCAAGATCAGTGAATGAGATTGGCATTCTTTCGATTGCCTCTTCTGTGTCTTTTTGAACCATAGCTTCTACAAGTAGGGCTCTTCTACGTTTTTCTTCTTTAGATGGCATATTTTTTTTTACACATAACGGTATAGTTAACCAGGCGGCGCGTTTTTTGCGCCGTCAGGGTTAAACGAACCGTTATGTTTATTGACTTCCTTCAGCGACTTCAGTCGAGCTCTATAGTAGTAAAACGATATCGCAATTATTAACATACTGACGATAACAGAAGTAACTGCTTGTGATGTACTGGTATTGTTATGACCGATTGTAACTATAATTGAAAGAAAAGGCGTAATCGAAATTAAAATAGCTAATCCAATAGAGGTAAATGCAGATCGATACCTATTGTGAGCAACAAATGAAAAAGAGTTAATAATAGAAAAGATAAGCACCACAATAGAATTTATACAAACAATATAAATTAAACTTTCAGCAACTTTGTCTATAGATGTAATTTCAAGCAAAATAGCGGGAAACACTGAGAAAAACTGGTTATTTGTAAAGAACGAAATACCAGTAATTAACTTAAGTATGAGTATTATCACTAAAATAATACTCACTATGTACAAAATGGTTACTCCTATTTGTTTCATTGATATAACACCAATAGGCTTCTTTCGGTTATTACAGAAACATAACGTTTGAGTTGTGGGGCGGCGCAGCGAAGCGAAGCGTCCCGCACGAACGATTTGTTATGGTTGTTAACTAAGCACATAAATTAAGAATCCACATATTATGCCAAACACAACCATACCTAAAATAAAGTTATTCATTGCTTTATAAGCAAGATCTTGTGATTCCGGGCTATTGATGGAATCATGGAATGCTTCAACATCTATCGGATTGCGGACATCATGATATTTATCGTTCAGTAATGCCATGGCGTCTGAGTATTGATTGGTATTATAGATAAATACACCTAGTGCATGTGGGATGAATAATAATCGCAACTGAGCAAAGCCCTTATTTGAAATGGAGGCTGGAATACCTGCATTTTCTAGGAGTGTCTTGATCTCTTCTGCACCTTCTAGTGTTTCGGCTCTGTATACCAGTTTCATTTAATACCTTTTAGACCATAACGATTTGGGTAAGGCGCGCGACGCTTTTTCGCGTCGCACTTGACTCACTTGTTATACCTTCTATTTGCCACAACACTTTTTGTATTTCTTTCCGCTACCACATGAGCATGGTCTGTTTCGATCTCTACCAGTAAGCTTAGGTTTTCCAGCTGCCTTTTTATTCCCGCTTTCTGTATTGATGATAACTGATTTTGCATGCTTGAGAAAAAGCCTTGGCGACTTTCCAGGAAACCACTTACTTAGAACAAAGTCATTTATTGCACCTGCTGCTATACCGGCCGGTGGTTGTAAAGCGCCTATACCTGTAACAGCAGCAAAACGAAGTATTTTGGCTGGAATGGATTCTATTAATCCGGGATTACCTAATGTTTCGACATATTTTGTAACTATCTCATCTTGTGTAGCAGTTGGATCCACCTCCCCGAACCACGTACGTAAGGCTTGTGCATGCTTTGATTCACGCATATCAAGTAATTGTTCTGCTGTAATTAATTTGTTTGCAAATGCTAATCCTATGTCAGGCATGCCTGATATGTCTTGTATCTTAGTAAAGGCATCTCTGCCTTCAATTGGCATTCCTACCCTCTGACCTTTAGCCCTTAAAAGAGATAACGTATATTTATCCCCCGTTATTTCATCAACTTTTAATTCAGAGCCTATTCCTAAAATAAAGTTCTCAAATGCAGCATGTAAGACTGCCCAGATTTCTGGGCTTTTATCTGCATCATTGTCGCTATGTGGCGAGTATGTTCTTACCTGATTTCTATTAATTCCTCTAAGCCTATTAAGAGGGCGCCCTCTGTTTTTATAGGAAAGAAACTCTCTTAAATAAGGACTGTCTTGTATATCTTTGTATGTTTCTTTTGTAAATTCCTTATGATCTATATTCTTATTAACTGGAATAACTTTATCGATCAATAGATTTGTAAGAACGCTTTTTCTTTCTGCGTTAGGAATTGGATTTGTAAGTGATAAAGCAGTTTCAATGCATTCATCTAAAGGTGTAAAGAAAGAGTGAAATATATTTGGATCTTTATGTTTATCACCTGATTCAATAGCGAAGAAGTTTAACCCGCCTCCATTCCCCACATATGAAAACCACATATCATAACGGGATAAGACGATTACATTGTTTTTAACTAATTCATCAAATACGTCTTCACCAAGTAGCATGCGAAGCACAGGCAGTATTTGAAGATTACCTGTAGGGATGTAAATTTGATCATATAACAAAATATAGTTAGCTAAAGCAGCCCGTATCTCAATAGATGCCAACATGGCATCAGAAACCTTGTGTAGGTTTTGAAATAGTGGCCAAATTGCCAAATCAGTAGCTAAAACTTTTCTCAAGTTAATATCTCTATG
>CAYXVH010000276.1:0-3980 GCA_964468615.1 uncultured Thiotrichales bacterium
AAGCTTGCCAATCTCCTTTTTCAGCTTTTGGGCTATTGCCCAACCAATGTTTTGCAGCAGGAACAAGAAAAATTAGTATTCCTATCGCAAATACAAGGGACCCAATTTGTAGTCCACTCATGGATACTTAACTAGTCGCTCGCAATCCCCAGCAAATGTAATAAGGAGGTAAAAATATTGTAGATACTTAAAAATATCGTCGATGTAGCCAACACATAATTTGTTTCACCGCCATTTATGATTCTGCTCGTTTCAAATAACAAAAAGCCACTGAAAATCATTATTGCGGCAGCACTTATTGCAAGTGAGAGGCCAGGCATTTGTAAAAAGATAGACGCGATAGAAGCTAGAATTAAAACTATTATTCCAGCGAATAAAAATCCACCTAAAAAGCTAAAATCACGTTGCGTGGTTAATGCGTAGCCGGACAAGCCAAGAAAAATAATTGCAGTTCCGCCCATAGCTGTTGCAATAAGTTCTGCACCATTCGCCAGATGCAGATAATGGTTCAAAATAGGCCCCAGTCCAAATCCAAGCAAACCAGTGAATGCAAATACTACGGCAATACCTGCGCCAGAATTAGCGGTACGTGGCAGTACAAACCAAATTAACGCTAGCGCACCAAAAGAGCATGCCAGGCTAACACCATAGCCGGTGTTCATCATGGTAGATACCATAGCCATTAAAGCGCTAAAAATCAGCGTTACAGATAGCAACGCATATGTATTGCGAAGTACTTTATTGGTCGATAATGCGCTCTCGCGAGTAATATTCTTTGCAGAAAATTGAGAATCACTCATGGTGGATCTTTCTCCTATATAAATGTATAAATTCTATGTTATTAACATAATGGTATTTCTGGCTAATTCAAGTCCAATTAATACATATATTTAGACAATTCAAGGTATAGCAGTTCCCTATGTCCTTCAGGTATGCTTGCCGGCCTAATATCGCTAAGACACGACCGCAACACGGAGAGGTGGCAGAGTGGTCGAATGCGGTGGTCTTGAAAAGAGACTGTGCTAGAAACTGCACTGTACACCTACCTATAAACAGTGACTTATATTAACGCTCAGCGTTACTCGTCAAGATTTAGATAAGCAATAACAAAATAAGGCAATTAATTTCAGTTAATTAATGATAAATCTTTATCGATTTTAATTATTAATTCGAATATCAGTAAATAAAGGTAAGTGATCAGAAGCAAGTCGAGTCAGCTCTGTGTTTGGCACTCGAGTTGTTAAAACCTCTGTTTGTTCATTGACAAATATATAATCGATACGTGTAGCAGGGAAACGAGTAAAGAACGTTCCTTGTGGGCTTCCCTTGTTACTTTTTTGTGCAGTATCTTTTAATTTATCAGTAATATTTTGATAGAGTGTAGAAGACGGAAAGGTGTTAAGGTCTCCACAAAACACTTTTATGCCATTACAATCTGGATGACCCAGCCAATCTGTACCCAATACGGCTTCTAGTTGAGTGCGACGTGGGCGTGGCCTCACATCAAGATGTGTATTTACTATCTGTATGGGTGTGTCATTTACTTCAACTTGTGCCCAGATGGCGCCGCGCGGTTCAAGAGTAGGGTTGCCTGAAATTTTTGGTAAAATATCTGCCTTTATTAGTTTTATCGGTAAATGTGTGAGAATCGCATCCCCATATCGTTCCTCTTCGATGTGAATGGCCGGGTGGAAATGAAATTCCATCTGCAGAAGTTTTGCGATCTGATGAGCTTGATCTACCGTTCCAGTGCGGAATTTTTTCACATCTAATTCTTGTAAAGCAACTACATCAGGTTCGTAACGTGCTATTACTCGAGCTATTCGTTCCGGGGAGATCTTTCCATCCATACCAATACAGCTATGCACATTATAAGTCATGATCCGTAAAGTTTTTTGCTTTGTTTTATTACGAGTTGTGATAGTGGGCAGTTTTTTTTCTTCACGCCCAAGGATGTTTTGTGCAGCAATACGTAAGTCAAAAGGTCGCAGATAATTGTGATTGTTATCTGCAATGAGAGTATCGCCAGGTAGTAATGCAAATGCATGTGTTTCATTTTCGCCTGGTCCTGCGTGAGAACCATTCTCTAAACGAAAAGTTTGATAGGGTATGCCGCTATGCCATCCACAAATAATAAAATCCCCAGCATTTTTATGATGACAAACGCTTATAATGTCATCAGTTAGTTCATCTAAAAATGGGTGGTTAGCACCAAATACATCTGCTCGATCTTGTGGTAATGAAAAGCATTTATCTTGCAGCCATGCAGTAGCTTTATTTGAGTTTTCTTTAACAATCACCAAAGGGACTTTAGCTTCATCTATAAGTTGTTTTGCAATCAAATTTCGGTCTTCTGTGGTTAAATCATAAGGAGAATACACTTGTCCAAGTGGGCCCATTGCTGTAATTACGGGTTCATCCTTATTTGTGTTTTTAGTCACATCGATATAGGTAGAAAACAGTTTTTGAATTTTGTTACCACCTAATAATCTTGCTCGATGTGATTGAATGCCATGTGATTCAGCGCTATTTATGTGTAGGTTTATACTTATTTTAAATACATTGGCAATGGCCTCTTCAATGCTGTGCTGATGTAATTTTGGATATGGAAGCACATCTTCTTGGCCATGATCTGAATAGATCCAAATATCATAATGTCTTCGTTTTGAACGATGTGCAGCACGCCAGATATTTTTAATGGCTCTGTCTATACCTTTTAGTGACCAGTGAGCAAATAGTGAACTAGGACCCCTGCGGTGAGCTTGTTCGTCATAGCCAATAAAATTCAAATGAATAATTGGTAAGCCGCGTGCGATATCTATTTTTGTTCCTATCGTAATAAGTTCTCTAAGTAATATACAAATAGCCACACGGGTTGGAATAAATTTTAATTCTTTAACAAGATTAAGCCCTTTTGCAAATCCAGTAATACCATCAAATATGGCTGAAATAATTTCTAAAAAAAGTAATAATGCTGTCCTAACAAGACTAAATATATTAGTTAATAGAAAAAAAAGTAATACAAATGGATTTGCGGCACGTAATAGTCCACCCCAGCCAAAAGAAGAGGCGCAGAAATGGGATTCTTCAGCACCACCCGTGTAAATGTTGCAGTAAGCACTGCCTCCTTTTAATAAAGGTTCGCCTTGTTGTTTTAAAAAATCCTCTATTTCTAATGAAGAACTTGGTTCATACATGCGATGAATTTCTTTAGATTCTCGATCCATAAAACTAAAGGTAGGTACTGCCGTTTTGTAGCCATAAAATAGTTCACCTTGTACTGCCGGTGTGCTTGATGGTAGGCCAGAATAAAGTGAATGTAAGTGATAATGCTCAGATGTTTTTAGTTTTTTTAGAAATGGTAGATTCCCATTGTTCATTGCACGTAGTAACTGAGTGTGCGATAAACCATCAATTTGAATAATTATTAAGCCTGGTTTTATAGCAGTGTCTTTAGAAGTAGGTAAACCAAGAACACGAATCATCCATTCACTGCGACTGAACCAACGACGCACCTCGCGTAGGAATATTTCTATTTGATACACCATGTAAAGTAGTTAGTCCTTTGGATGATCAGGAGTTATGGCTGCTCCGACTGCTCGTGTGATTTCCTTAATTCGTTGCCATTCAGATTCCATTAAATTTAATGCAGATGTCCAGGAGTGATACTCTTTGTGACGATGCGTAAGAGTTTTATGTTTAAGCTCTTGAAAATGCTCGAGAGCTTTATCAGTAGAATGCTGCATTGAAAATTCCACTGCGGTAGCTCTTGCTTGTTTTTGTAATTTTGTTATTTCAGGAGCAGGTTTTAACCGAATCCACTCTAAAGCATCTATAAACTCATCTATATTTTCACTATCTAGTAATCTTCCATTGATCCCATCACGAACTACTTCTCTAACTCCAGGTGCGTCTAGGGCAACAACTGGGGCTCCACCAGCCATTGCTTCAGTGATTACCATTCCTTGCGTTTCACTTTT
>CAYXVH010000277.1:0-7876 GCA_964468615.1 uncultured Thiotrichales bacterium
GTTCATCATGCCGCTACCCATCATAGGGTTCATCATGCCGCTACCCATCATAGGGTTCGTCATGTGAGGATTCATCATGCCCATCATTGGGTTCATGTCAGAGGAAGATGTAGCTGGGCTTTTCTTTTGCTCTTCCGCTTGTGTGCAAGAGGCTCCAACTGCGAATAGACAGCTTGCGATTACGAATAATCGGATAATATTTTGTAGTGAATGCATAAAACTGCCTTTATGGTTGTTAAATTTAAAAATTAATTATCAATAATAAATATTCAAGTCATACATAGAATAATCCATGTATGACTTGTTGAAATTCAATGCTGCTAAATAATCGAGTAGCTTATTGGTTAGCTTGAGGCTGCGGAGTCATGTTTTTCATCATCTCCGTCCATTGACTAAACCACTGCTCGTATTGCTTTGGATCCATCATTTGACCACCTGGCATTTGTCCCATTGGATTAGCGCTTTGTGTTCCTGGCATACCCATTCCACCCATCATGCCCATCGGGTTCATCATAGAACTCATCCCACCCATGCCCATCATCGGGCCCATCATCGTCATAGGATTCATCATAGAACTCATTCCGCCCATGCCCATCATCGGGCCCATCATCGTCATGGGGTTCATCATAGAGGACATCATGGGGTTCATCATGCCCATCATGGGGTTCATCATATTCATATACATGGCTGGATTCATCATGCTCATCATAGGATTCATCATTGAATTCATGTCAGAGGAAGATGTAGCTGGGCTTTTCTTTTGTTCTTCCGCTTGCGTGCAAGTGACTCCTGCAGCAAATAGGCAGCTTATGATCACGAGTAATTGGAGAGATTTTTGTAGTGAAAGCATGTTGGCCGCCTCTTTAATTTTGTTTAATTTAATAGTTGTATAAATAATCAGTTTCTAAGCCATACATAAAAAAATTATGTATGACTCTATGAAATTCAATATTGAATCTTTACTGATCAGCTTGAGGCTGTGGAGTCATGTTTTTCATCATCTCCGTCCATTGCTTATACCAATCTTCGTATTGTTTTGGATCCATCATTTGACCACCTGGCATTTGTCCCATTGGATTAGCGCTTTGTGTTCCTGGCATACCCATTCCACCCATCATTCCCATCGGGTTCATCATAGAACTCATCCCACCCATGCCCATCATTGGGCCCATCATGCCCATCATAGGATTCATCATGTTCATATAGGCCATAGGATTCATCATTTGCATGTAGTTTCCAGGATTCATCCAGATCATGGGATTCATCAGGCTCATATAATTTCCTGGATTCATCCAGGTCATTGGATTCATCCACATTGCTGGATTGAACATTGGGTGAACGCCACCCATGCTGCCATATCCGCCCATACCAGGATATGTACCTTGACCCCAGCTAGGATAGGTACCTTGACTATTCATATCTTCTGCCTGCGTGCTGGTGACCCCAACAATGCAAAGACAGCTTGTGATCACAAATAATCGGATCAATTTTTGTAGTGTAAACATATTAATACCTTCTTTTATTACTAAATTTAAATGTAATTACAAACACTAACGTTAAGAGTCATACCAAACAAATTAAAGTATGAAATAAACTTGATTGTGAATCACATAATTAAAATTTTTATCGTTTAGATTAATTCTTAGGTTGCGGAGTGTTATTTTTCATACTTTCAGTCCACTGATTGAACCACTGTTCGTATTGTTTGGGGTCCATCATTTGTCCCATAGGGTTGCTGCCATGAGCGCCCATTCCTGGCATACCCATACCACCTGACATTGGTCCCATCATGCCCATCATAGGATTCATCATGCCCATCATAGGGTTCATCATGCCGCTACCCATCATAGGGTTCATCATGCCCATCATAGGGTTCATCATGCCCATCATAGGGTTCATCATAGGACCCATCATGCCCATCATAGGGTTCATCATAGGACCCATCATGCCCATCATGGGTTTCATGGCTTCCATCATCGGTCCGTACTCTTTTTGATAAAGCGCAATGTCTTCGTCCTCATGGCACTGAGCGCATGACTCCATAGACATCATTTTTTCAGGATCCATCATCATCTGCATCATGTTATTCATGACGTTGGGGTCCATAGACTTTTTCATAGCAGGGCTCATTTCTCCCCAATTTGGGTAAAACGGATTCGCATTGGATTTTTCTTCTGCTTGAAGGGGCGCTATCGAGGCAACGAATAAACATATTGCAATTGCGATTAATTGAATTAATTTGCTTCTTGCTACCATTATTTGACTCCACTTACATTTTACATAAATAAATTAAAACTTAGCATTTAACACCAAAAATCTAAAAGTCTCCTGTTGCAGCACCTTCCATGATGTAACTCAGGTTATCTCGAATACGTTTTGCATCTTCGCGAATTTCTTTTGTCATATGACTATTTGGATTTTGCGCAAAGTCCAGCCAACTGACATCCCAATCCATAGTCATTACCCATAGTTTACCCTCTCCGTCTTCTAGTAATGCAATTTTACATGGAAGAAAGATAATAAACTCTGGTACGACATCTAATATTTTTCGAGCCACTGTTGCGTCGCAAAATCTAAACATCTCAACTTTTGCAGATGGCTGTTCAGTTTCTGATTCAATTTGTTTCCATAAAGGGCTTGAACCCACGAATTTAAAATTAACTTCGTTGGCACGTAATTTCATTGCTTCTACGGCATCATCCCATGTGACACCTTCTTCAACTGGAATCTTATCTGCCATTATGCCAAGCATGTCGCGCATGTTTAATGGACTCATGGCCATTGCAGTTTGAAAAGCATTTTTCTTTGCTTCGCGAGATACGCCAGGTGATAATTTATTTACTGGCCAGTTTTGATAAGTTTGAGTTGGCATTCCAGGAATAGTGACCACGGGGAGTTGATCTGGAACTTCGCCTTCTAGATATTCTTTGCTTGGCTGCCCAAACATGCTAAACATCATTTTCGGGTCCATCGACATCATCATGGCATTCATATTTTGCGGAGCTGTCATGGTGTTTATAGGATGATTCATCATTGCATTTGGATTCATCATCATCGCAGGATTCATCATTGGGCCCATCATGCCCATCATCATGGGAGTCATCATCACCATAGGGTTCATATACATACCAGGATTCATCATTCCTGGGCTCATCATGTTTTGATTAAACATGGGCATTGTTGAATTTGGTGGCATCCAAGGATGGTTCGTAGGTACTTGGCTTGTCGTAGCAGTGTTGTTAGCAGCAGTTTCTGTATTTACTTCTTGCTCAATTTCTTTTTTAGATTCTGGCGCTACTTCCGATGCACTATCTAAATCAGTTTCTGATTCAATTTCTGGTGTTGTTTCCGCTGCTGTTATTTCTAAATTCTCATCAGATACTTCAGCCAATTCATCACTACTGGTAATCTCGGCAACATTATCCGTCGTATTTTCAATTAACCCAGATTCAAGTGAGTCAGCCTCATCTAGCACAGCATTAATAGAATCCTCAGAACTTAATTCTTCTTCTGAAGTATCCTCTTCAATGATTTCTTCTAGTGCCAAACTTTCGCTTTTGTCAACGCTAGCGACTACTTCAACTGATTCCTGAACAGGATTGACAAAACTCGTTACTTTTGAATAAACAAGCTGGTAGTTAGTAAGGAGTAGCCAGCTAAGTAAGCCAAATACAAAAATAATTATCGTTTTCATTTAATATATATGCCAGTAATGTAGATATTGTTATCTAGCGTTTATTTTATTTATTAGACCACTATAATATAACAATATATTATTATATTACTATGTTCTAATTCATTTTACTTATTATAGGTTTAAAGTATTATTATATCTTTATAATACAGTTGGTTAAATATTATTTATAAAGTATATTATTAAGTAATTAAAGCTTATTGTCTTTAAGCTATTTTTATTTATGTTTATGGATTATTAAAATCTCGATGATTATGTACGAGTTAATTAGTTTTTAATATATCAACAACGACAACATAAATTAGGTATGTGCATGTACCAATGGCACAATGAATCAAAATAAAACAATAATTGCTAGCAATACTAAAGTGTTTTTTAAATTTTTCTTTTTCTCCCTGATTAATTCGGATCAGTCTTAATGAAATTATTATCTATTCTTGTTTTATTAGGTGTTGGCTATGCATTTGCCATAGCCTCTTCCGTGACTTTAGAAACCACTAATCAAACCGAATTCTGTACTTCTTGCCATTCAATGCAATGGGTTAAAGAAGAATGGATGGAGAGTGTTCACTACGCCAACATTTCTGGTGTAAGAGCGAATTGTTCTGACTGCCATGTTCCGCATAATACTGGTCCTAAGTTGGTAGCAAAATTACGCGCAGCAAAAGACGTATGGCATGAAATACTTGGCACAATTGATAGTGAAGAAAAGTTTGAA
Source organism: uncultured Thiotrichales bacterium (assembly GCA_964468615.1). Lineage (GTDB taxonomy): Bacteria > Pseudomonadota > Gammaproteobacteria > UBA4575 > UBA4575 > JABDMD01. Next base: position 4,413 of record CAYXVH010000277.1, read on the forward strand.
CATCACCGTTGGCAAATGGCCAATGCCGTATGGGATCGTATGAAAGCTACAGGTTCTCGAGAATGTAAGTCATGTCACACCGTTGCAGCAATGGACCTTCAGGAACAAGATCGATCAGCACGCAAAAAACATAAGAAAATTGCTAAAGGTAGTAGTAGCAAAACATGCATTGACTGCCACAAAGGCATGGCGCATGAAGTTCCCAAAGAACCTGAGGAATGAGTATAAAACTTAGTATATCGATTTAAATCAGCATATTTCTATAGAAAAGCGCTAAATACTGTTAATTCAATGTGCTAAAGTTTCATAAAGTAATTAGTTTTTTTATAAGACTTTTACAAAATTAATAACAAATATGGATCCAGGACAGGAGAAGTTCTATGTTTAATCATCGCATCCTCGCGACTCTACTAACTATTGTGGTTGGAGTAAGTTTCGTATCACCCGCAGCAGCGGATGGCGCCAGCGCCGAAATGCTCTCAAATACTTGTTTGGGCTGCCATGGGCCAGGTGGCATTAGTGCAGGTCCTGCAACACCCACAATTTCTGGGATGTCAGAGCTATACATCATTGCCGCAATGTTGGCGTATAAATATGACAATGATGAAGATAAGGTTGACGCTATTATTGAAGCGGATGCAGAGCTTGAAGACGTAGAATTTTTTGCTAGAACTTCAACCGTTATGAATCGTATTTCTAAAGGTTATTCTGAAGCAGAAATAAAAACCATCGCTAAACATTTTGCTGGCTTGCCTTTTGAGGCAGCAAATCAAAGTGCTGATGCAGGCCAAACAAAATCTGGTGCAAAATTACATGAAGCGCATTGTGAAAAATGTCATGAAGATGCCGGCAGTTCTGCAGAAGACGATGCAGGCGTGTTAGCTGGCCAATGGGTACCTTATCTTGAATACACCATGGCAGACTTTGCTAGTGGTGATCGAGACATGCCTAAGAAAATGAAAAAGCAAATGGAAGAAGCTCATGCGGCAAGTGGTGATGAAGCCGTAAGAGATCTCATCCAGTTTTATGCTAATCAAAAATAGTACCCGAATAGTTAGGAGTCATAAGCATGTCTAAATTAAATAATTCAAAATTGGCAAATTCTAAACTTTCTAGAAGAAATTTCTTAAAAGTAACCAGTGGTACTGTTGCAGCTACTACTACAGGAATTGGTTTCCCATTTATTGCTAGTGCAGCAAATAAACGCGTAGTTGTGGTTGGTGGCGGCGTAGGTGGTTTAATCGCTGCTAAATATATTGCTAAAGGTGATTCTTCAATTAAGGTAACTGTAGTTGAAGCAAAACCTGACCATCACACGTGTTTCATGAGCAATGAAGTTTTAGGTGGAGGTAGAGATATTTCTACTATTAAATTTGGTTACGATAACCTTGCCGATCACGGCATTAAACTTCTTCAAGATACCGTTACCATGATTGATGCAAAAGCCCATAAAGTAATGACTGCGGGTGGAACAACACTAGAGTTTGATCGTTGTGTAGTTTCTCCAGGCATTGCGCTTAAATTTGGCTCTATTGAAGGTTATAGTGAAGAGGCTGCTGAAGTGATGCCACATGCGTGGATAGCTGGAAAGCAAACAGCATTACTTAGAAAGCAATTAGAGGACATGGATGATGGTGGTTTAGTAGTAATTGCTCCTCCTCCGAATCCTTTCCGTTGTCCACCAGGACCCTATGAACGTGCAGCACAAATTGCGCATCATTTAAAACACCATAAACCTAAATCTAAGTTACTTATTCTGGATGCAAAAGATAAGTTTTCTAAGCAAGACTTATTCATGCAGGGTTATAAAGACGTTTATGGCGAAATGATTGAATGGGTAGCTGCTGCGGATACAGGTGGTGGTGTGAAGTCTGTAGACACTAAAGCGATGACTGTAAGCACTGACTTTGATGATCATAAAGTTGCAGTCGCGAATATTATACCAGCACAGCACGCTGCAAAGATTGCGCATGACTCAGACTTGGTTGATGACTCTGGATGGTGCCCAGTGGACTTAGGTACTTTCGAGTCTAAGAAGCATAAAGATGTTCATGTAATTGGTGATGCAAGTATCGCAACCGGCATGCCAAAGTCAGGCTATGCAGCCAGCACACAAGCAAAAGCCTGTGCAGCGGCAGTAATCAGCATGCTACAAGGTAATGATGCACCGGTTACCTCTTATGCCAATGCTTGTTACAGCTTAATTGCTCCTGACTATGGTATTTCTGTAGTTGCGGTTTATAAACTTGCTGAAGATCGATCTTCTATCGAAAAAATTGCAGGTGGCTTAACACCAATGGATGCATCTGCGGAAGCACGCAACCGTGAAGTGCAATATGCCTATAGTTGGTTTAATAATATGACTGTAGAAATGTTTGGTTAAGCTTATTGCTGAATCGAGTATTAAGGGGGACTTCATGTCCCCTTTTTTATGTGTGTGAGCAAATGGGAGTGCGAATAAGAATCGCATTTAGTATGAAACGAACCAATTCAATTCTGACTTAATGTCCGCTTTCGACCCAAAGCGGACATAATAAATACTCATATGAAAAAACGCATAAAAGTTTGTTTTGTAGTAGTTAAGATGTAAATCTACGTCATAGTCAGTAAATTAGGAGAGAACTATCTTGGAAGAACAATCATTTGATGCGTATAAACCAGAGAAAATTGCAGAATTAGTAGAAAATATTGGTGTGAAAAAAGCACTTTTGCCTGCCATTCCAACGATCATGTTGAGCCTAATGGCTGGTGCATTTATTGCATTTGGCGCAATGTTTTATACCCTTGTGATGACAAATCACGATATGGGCTTTGGTCCAGCTCGCTTACTTGGTGGCGTTGTATTTTCATTGGGGTTAATACTTGTGGTGGTGGGTGGAGCAGAACTTTTTACTGGTAATAATTTTATTGTAATGGCATGGGCTGAGCATAAAGTAACAACAGCTCAGTTATTGCGAAATTGGAGTCTTGTATATATTGCAAATTTTATTGGTGCAATTGGTGCAGCAATATTAATGTATTGGTCTGGTGCACTTTTGCTAGGTGATGGTGCCGTTGCTGAGACCGCATTAAATATTGCCGTTTATAAAGTAAACTTAGAACCCATGCAGGCATTTATAAGAGGGATATTATGTAATGCGCTAGTCTGCTTAGCTGTTTGGCTTTGTTTTGCGGCTCGAGATGTGGCCAGCAAAATTTTAGCAATTATTTTCCCCATTTCTGCCTTTGTAGCGCTTGGCTTTGAGCATTGTGTTGCAAATATGTACTTTATTCCGTTAGGTATGATGATTAGTGATGGTGAAATAGGCGTTACTGTGTTTTTAACCAATTTAATTCCAGTAACAATTGGAAATATTATTGGAGGAAGCCTATTTGTTGCATTTGTGTATTGGGTTGTTTATGTAAAAAAATATAAATAAAGTCAGAGGGTATTAAATCGAATGTTCGCTATTGGCCGAAAGCGG
>CAYXVH010000278.1:0-21051 GCA_964468615.1 uncultured Thiotrichales bacterium
TGCGCAAGGCCCATTTGCCTACTAACCAATACAAAGGCTGTACTTCAGTTTCATAAGCGATCCAATTACCGTCAGGTGCCCAGTAGGGGTCATGGTCACGTAACTTATCGAAGGTTAGACGTTGTTCATTTCTTCCATCTGGGTCAGAGGTGAAGATTTCTAAATTATTTAATTTAGCGCCATTGTAGTCTTCTGGGAAAGCACAAAAGACAATCTTAGAACCATCTGGTGACCAGGAAGGGTCCAAGTATAAGCTCTCACGTTTCGAGATCTTCTGAGGATTCTTTCCATTTTTATCGGTTATGTATAAGTGCCACCGTCCTTTATCTTTAGAAGCTGCCATGATAATTTTTGTGCCATCTGGTGACCAATCAGCTACACCTTGAGTTTTCCATTCATTCGCACCGCGTGGAATAAGCTCTTGAACACTTTGGTCACTTAGATTCAATTGCCAAAGTGAAAACTGATCATAATCACTTTCTTTAGCCCCTTTAGGTGTGCGATAAAACAATACTTTCGAACGATCTGGTGAAACTCTGGGCCAATTACTTTCATAGTTATGATCGGTGGTGAGTTGAACTGCATTTTCACCATTTAAATCGGACAACCAAATTTCTAAATTACCTGTGCGGTTAGAAGAAAAGATTAATTTAGAATTAACAGAGGTGGTCTTAATGACTTCTTTAGCTTTTTTTACGTTACGTTCTTTGCTGGGTTTAGCATCTCGAGTTTCTTCTACTGTTGGTCGATTTTTTGTATGTACTTTTTTTCTCGTGGCATCTTTTTTAACAGGAGTGAGACCGCATGCGCAAATTAGAAAAGTAGTTATAAGAGTAATAGAAACGAATAATATGAATTTATTTTTAGTGATCATTAATGCGTGATATGAGTTTAGTCAAAGATTTGTTATACACTATCATGGTGGGCATGGTCACATAAGTGCGCATTTTTGCCAGATTCGATTTGTATAGTCGGGTGAATGATTCCAAACTTATTTTGTAACCCAGTATTAAGCTGTTGTAAAAACTGATCATCTAAATTCGTAGTGTCACGAGCAATATGAGCAGTAAGCGCAACTTGTGTGGTGCTCATGGCCCAAACGTGTAAGTCGTGTATAGCCGTAATTCCGTCTTGTTGTAAAATAAAGTTTCTTACTTCTTCAACATCTATGCCTTTGGGTACACCATCCATGGCTAAGTTAAATGAATCTCGAAATACTCCCCAAGTACTAATCACAATCACTATAACAATTAGCAAACTAATTGCAGGGTCAATCCAAAAAAGTCCAGTGAACATTATTGCGACACCTGCAATAACTACACCTAGTGAAACTCCGGCATCGGCAGCCATATGAATAAATGCCGCTCTAATATTTAAATCATCATGCTGACTAGTAAAAAACAGTAGTGCGGTCGCAGTATTTATTGCAACTCCTACAGCAGCAACAACAATAATCGTCATTGAATTGACTTCAGATGGGATAGCAAATCGTTCCAAAGCTTCCCAAGCGACGATGCTCATAGTCATCAAAAGAATTAGACTGCTTATAAATGCCGCTAAGATGGTTCCTCTGCGTAATCCATAGGTTTTTGTGTTGGTGGGTTTGCGTTGCGCTAAGTATGTTGCACCCCATGCTAAAAGTAGTGCAAGTACATCTCCAAAATTGTGGCCTGCATCTGCAATGAGCGCTAATGAATTAGATAAAAAGCCAAATATCGCTTCTACGATTACAAAAATAACGTTCAGTGCAGTACCAACACTAAAAGCTAAAGTATAGTTTTTAGGAGTAGGGTGCTGATGCGAGTGTTCCATATCTGTATTGTATATAAACTACAGGACTTAAGTTACTCGCCTTTTTAGCAGTATATAAAAGAAAAAGGTAGCAATAGCGGCAAGGAAGTGTTTCATCGTATGACCGCTTACTATTTGGCCCATTAATTCATATATTTGCTTATCAAAGTGTTCAGCAAGCTTTGAAAGCGTATAAAAGACAAAAGCATAAATTAGGTACTTTGTTTGTAAATGACTAGGTTTATAAACAGAAATGATTATCAATAACAACGCCATTGATACAAACTGTACCCATGCATAAATTCTCAAGTCATCGGTCATATGCCAATACGCAATCGAAAAAATACCAACCAAACACATAGGTATCAGTAACCATTTTTCAAGTTTATGGTTCACATAATCAGTTAGCACAATTACGAATAAGGCCATAAAACCAATTGCCATGGGCAGCCTATCCCAGGTTAAGGTCATATTCTCAGGGCTTAAATGATAATAAGAAGATCCAAGTGCAACAAAGAAGATGGAGATAAAGAATATTAACCAACTCCATGAACTGCTAACGCCCCAGTTTTGATATATACAAAATAATCCTAAAAGCCCAACAAAGAAAAAAGGTAAATTAGAAACCACATCGAAAAAATTACTGACACCTAACATTACTCGATTGTCTGCAAAACTATGGTAGGCCAAGTCTTGTGCAATTGGCTCAATGAAAAATAAACTCACAAAGGATATGATCACCAGTGATGCTATAAGTGAGTCTCGCCAATTTATCGGCCAGTTTATATTTATAGGCACAATGGTTAACCTTTAAAGGCTTGAGATGATGCTAAGTATTCGAGTTCTTCGGTAGTACTTTTTCGGACTAAAATTTCATTTCTATGCGGAAAGCGCCCGTATTTTTCAATGATATTTCTATGATGTTTTGCAAATCTAATATTTTCCAGTTTTGCTTGCTCAATTAAATGAACTGAATAATTTTGGTCCTCTAAATTTTCGCTATGCATGAGGGGCATATATAGGAAGGGTAGTTGGGTTACGCTTAACTGCTTGTCGAAATTATTAGATATTGCTGCACGTGAAATGATAATGGCATGAGATTCAGTCGAAAAGCTTTTTGCTGTGCCACGAAACATATTTAGCGGAAACTGATCTAATATAATTACTAATGCTAACGCACCTAATGGAGTATTCTGCCAGCATTCAAGTTGACCTTCTGATGCTTGTTTCCATAAGGCCTGGTATTTTAAGCGTATATAATCATCAAACTCTGTTGTTGAGTTGAACCAGAGCTTTTTAGTAGATTCAGCAAACCAAAAATCTAGAATATTTTTATGAGTAATCACATCATTAGCAGTGTCATCCATGCGCGAGATTAACCGTTAATATAATGTTCGAGTTGCTCGATTATGTGTTTTTGCTCTGAAATAATTGTTTTAACTAAGTCGCCAATAGAAATAATTCCGAGAACATTATTATTTTCGATCACTGGCAAATGTCTCAAGCGTTTATCAGTCATTAAAGCCATGGCTTCTTCTATAGTTTGTTCTGGTTTAGTGCATAAGACGTTTGTGGCCATGATGTCTTTAACTGGAGTATTTACAGAAGATTTCCCTTTGAGAATTACTTTTCTTGAATAATCTCGCTCAGTAATAATCCCAACCATATGTTCATTTTGCATGACGATTAATGAACCGATATGATGATCTGCCATGGATTTGATTGCATCATATACTGAATCATTCGGGTCTATTGTTAATACCTCATTACCTTTACTTTCTAACAGCTGTTTAATGGTTTGCATGATTATTAAACTCCTTTAGTTAAGTAGTTGTTCAAATTAAAGAAAGTTATTTATTAAAAATTCACTTACAGCTTCCCAATATTGACCACTATCTTCAAATTGATCCCAAAGTGCTCTTGATCCGTGATTTCCCTTAGTGTCTGGAACAAATGAGAATTTTTGTTTAGATTTTATTGCGGTGTAAATTGCAGACCAACTATTTTGTTCGTTTCGCGCAGAGGTAATGAATACTGGTACATTAATATGCATAGCTGAGTCTTTAATCCAAGATTTAGATTTTCCTTGTTTGGCAAAGTATTCTCCTGGAGAAAAAGAAAGTACACCATCAACTAAATCAGGTTGACTGCCTGCTAATTGTAAAACAAGAGCGGCTGAGTAAGAGCTTCCCCACGCAATAATCTTGCTCTCACTAAACTGCGACCTTGTATAACGCAGTGCTGCTTCAATGTCTGGTAAGGCGTCAATGTAACGAGTCAGTTTTTCAGATTTTGAAGCTCGAAATGCAGTCTCATTATCAATACCATTTACAGTTTCACCAGAGCGTTGGTCTATAGCAATGCAATTAAAACCAAGCTTATTAAGCTTTGGGGCAATTTCAAGGTATTCACCACGACTCCAGCCGGCTTGATGAAACAAGATAATCACTGGTGCATTTTTATCATCGTGGGTGATGTAAGTATGCGCGGTGACTTCAAGCCCATCCATAGATGGAAAAGTGATTGTAGAATTTTCAGCACCACTAACTTGGTAGGAAAATATAGCTGCCAAAAGACTAAACAAGACACTAAATAGGAGATAGATTTTTTTCATATCAATTTTTTTCATTATGCTTATACATAATAACTTATTATAAATGAACAAACCTATGAGCTAAGTCATAGGTAAACGATCTATAATATATCTTAACGCTATATGTGAAATATAGTGACCGATTTGTCTTTAAAGCGTCTGAAAATTGAGGGCAATATGAGTGAACACATTGGCATCGCACAATTAGCAACCCATGATGTTGCTAATCAAGCTCCGCCCTTAGTCAATATCAATCTATTTGATTCTGATGTAGCTCTCAAAGAGGCATTAATTCGCGAAGGTGCGAGTTGGGCCATGGAAAGAGCGCATGAATTTGGGCAGTTAATTGGGAGTGAGCATTGTATAAATCTTGCATTTGAAGCAAATCGCTACACGCCAGAATTGAAAGCCTTTAATCGCTATGGTCATCGTATCGATGAAGTGCATTACCACCCTGCGTATCACCAGTTAATGAGTACCGCTATCGAAAATGAAATTCATAGCATTGCATGGACAAGCGAGAAAGGTGGTCATGTCGCACATACCGCATTGGAGTTTATGTTTGGCCAAATCGAACAAGGAGTATGTTGCCCAATTACGATGACATATGCGGTTATTCCTGCGCTCCGACATCAACCTGAAGTAGCCATGCAATGGGAACAAAAAATATTATCGAATAAATATGATCATCGGTTTATTCCTGCTGTAGAGAAACATGGGCTTACATTGGGAATGGCAATGACTGAAAAGCAAGGCGGGAGTGATGTGCGTGCTAATACAACACAAGCGTATCCAATTAATCACAAAGGGGCAGGTGAAGCTTATGAATTAGTGGGACATAAATGGTTTTGTTCAGCGCCAATGAGTGATGCGTTTTTAACGCTTGCTCATACAGAAAATGGTCTAAGTTGTTTCCTTGTGCCGCGTTGGAAGCCGGATGACACATTAAATTCAATCTTCATACAACGTTTAAAAGATAAACTCGGTAATCGTTCTAATGCCTCGGCAGAAATTGAATATCATCAAACGTATGCGACTATGATTGGTGAAGAAGATCGAGGGGTCAACACCATAATCGATATGGTGCATCACACTCGTTTAGATGCCTCTATGGCTCCTGCGGCCTTAATGCGTCAATCTTTGATACAAGCTATACACCACGCTACTAATCGTAATGCGTTTGGTAAACCACTCATTAGGCAACCATTGATGAGAATGGTTTTAGCTGATTTAGCCATAGAATCTGAAGCCGCCACTACACTTTTAATGCGTGTGGCACGTGCATTCGATGAATCAAGCCAAAATACTGATGCAAAAATGTTTGCCAGAATTGCTGTGGCTGTATCCAAATATTGGCTTAATAAACGAGCACCAAATTATGTCTATGAAGCTTTAGAAACACATGGAGGAAATGGTTATGTAGAAGAATCGATTATGCCGCGATTATATCGAGAAGCGCCATTGAACAGCATTTGGGAGGGTAGTGGTAACGTTATATGCTTGGATGTTGTACGGACTATTATAAAGCAGCCTGAAACGATGCAAGTATTTCTGAGTGAAATTGAATTTCCTGGTCGTGAAAATAAATATTTACAAAATTCTGTAAATGAAATTAAGAATTTACTAAGTCATAAAAGTGATTTAGAAATTTATGCTCGACGCCTTTCCGAATTGATGGCGATATCTTTGCAAGCCGCACAATTAATACAACATGCTCCTAATGAAATAGCAGATAGTTTCTGCAACACACGCTTAAATAAAGATTGGGGCTATACGTATGGCACGCTGCCTAAAGCTGTGAATATAGATAAAATACTAGATAGAGCATGGGTTCAATAAAGCAGAACTACGCTCAAGTATCATTGAATACTTGGTAATCTTTTTACTATGCGAAGCAGCTTGGCAAGTTCTTTCTCTATCTCCTTGCGTTTAGATTCGAGGAACTGGCGTAATTGTTTTTTACGCATGAATAAAAAGAATATTTTTATATTGTCGATAGTAATATGATATTCCTTACGTAACTTAAGCGCAAAAGGAGCGCTAATCAAGATACTTGCAAGATATGTCGCAGAAGAGGTCATGCCAAAATAAAGGTTTACCATATAAGTTTGTGCTGTCCAAAAGACTAAAAAGAAGAGTATTCCGAACGATACATTAGCAGTATCATATTGGTCAGGACCTTTCGCTATTCGCCGTGCGACGTCACGAGTGAGTTGATAAGGGATAAAGCTATTAATTACACCCCATGCTGCAATGGGTAAGCCGATTAATAGGATTGTCATTAGGCGTAAAAAATATATGGCAACTAATAATGGTTTATATTTAATCGTTAAATGGTAGTCTCGAATGCCGCAACATTTACATAAGCGTTCAAAACCACGCAATTGGACCACTAAGGAGCGTACCTTATCAGGTTCATAAATCCTTAGAATGTGTTGGGCATCAATAAGACGTTGCAGTGCATGAAAGCGCTCTTTTAAATGTCCTTTTCTATATTTTCCTCTTCGAAGTGCAAAGAACTTTTCTAAGCGAGTGATTAAGTAGATGTCTTCCCATGAATCAGCATTCAGAGTAACTTTGGCAAGTTCTTGTTTAATGCGATCCGTAATTAGGTCTACTGATTCAAATGAATCTAATTTTTCTGATGTGGTTAAATCTATCACGGTTCCATACTGTACTAACACATCACTGCGGAATTTTCCTTTGCGTGAGAAGGTGAGTCCGACCGGGATAACTACTGGCGCTTGGGTATTATTTTCCTTTGCGCCCAGTGTAATTCGTGCCGTACCTGTTTTTAGTTTATTAATGTGCGGGTCGGAATGACTTTGTCCTTCGGGGAATATGATTATGGTTTCGTTTTCAGCTAGCAACTCATAGCACTTTGCGAAAGTATCTTGATTTTGAGTAGTATCACTGCCTGGATCATTGCGGCGATATATAGGTACAGCGCCTATCGTATTTAGAATTAGTTTGAGAAATGGATTTAAAAATAGACCACTACGTGCCAGAGGGCGTAAGTCTTTACTGGTCGAGGCTTGTAATACAACTACATCAACCAAAGCATTTACATGATTAGCGCATAGTAATAGCCCGGCATTCTTAGGAATATTCTCTAATCCTGTAACTTCAAGCTCTCGATAGAAGATACGTACAACAAGATGGCAAAATCGTTTCCAAACACGTAGAAAGCCTGTGCGAGAAAATGATTTCTGTTTTTTGGATATCGCCATGGTAAACGTATCGATACTTTAGCGACTTAATACTACTGTAGTAGCGGGTGATCTTTTGGAAGTTGTTTGGATACCCAAATAGCAAGTTTGTGCTTCATGCCCGGTAAGTCTAATTGATCTTTTGCTAAAGGTTGGATTAAATTATCGTGAACGAGCAGTCTGTATAGATACTCAATCTTCTCTTTTGCAGAATCAGAGGCTTCAAATTTAACCACACCACGTTTTTCTGCATAGATCATTCCTACGCGTATTGCTTTTTTGACTAGCTCTGCTTCATTTTTTAATTTTTTCATAGAGCTAATGGATTGTTTAAGCTAACTTTCGCTGTAATTTTTCTGGAATAGGGATCGACTCCCTTACCGATTGTATGGCTGACTCGTTTAATGAACCTGTTCTTAGTTTGCTATTGCATAAAGCGGTTCTAAATCCAACATAATCAGGTGAAGCTTTAAGCAAAATAGGGATGTCTTCTGTGGTCAGCGATCCAGCAAGTCCTGTAAGTAAATCATTATGTTTAGCTCGATTAACAAAATATTCTAATTGCATAATGTTTTTATGAGTCAGTAAACTTCCTGATCCTTTGCGTGCGGTGTCTAACATAACGCCTTTTAACCGCGCATCTGCTGCGGCTTTAATGGCGAGGTCCACATCAAATTCCATGTCAGCAAAAAATACGGCAATAATTGAGATGCCTTTATTGGTGCAATGAATAAGGTTTGGCAAACAAGTTTCGATATGGCGTTCACTGAAAATACCAACTTTAACGTAATCAACACCGGTTTCTGCAGCTTGAGTAACTTTTTCATTTATTTTAGCGGTGTCTGCGGGTAAGTCGCCAATGGTAGCGCTAACTACACATTTTTCCCATAAATCATCTACCACACGATGTATCTCAGTTAATGGCACAGCACCTAAGGCACCTTCATTGGGTTCTTTTAAGTCAATAATGTCTGCACCACCTTGATAGACTAACTTTGCTTCTTCAAGGTTACGAACGCTGGCTAACATTCCTGTCATGTTTGACTTTCCTTTTGCATGTGAGTGTCAATTTTTTCCATTAACCAAGCCCACGCTTCTTGTTCGCGCGGGCCTGAAGTTTTGTCATAACCAATGGTCAGATATTCAATTTCTTGTTGTATTTTATCTTGCGGCAACATGTGTAGACGGCTTGCTAAAATCGCAAGCTCAATGACCGCAGATTGTGCGCGATTATACCCGTGAAATGGCTTGTGTGTGACTTCATGAGCCACTTTGCAGATGTATTTAGGTCGCAGTTCATCTTCTACTTTATCTATAACCTCTAACTCTGTGTGGGCTAGGCAGTTTTCTAGACGTATGCCTTTTATAACATCGGTAGGGCATGTTGGCCAATCTCTATGGCCGGTTAAGCATCCAGCATACACTCTTACATCATCGGGGTAGTTTAATGTTGCCGTGCCATCTCTTTCTAAATTATCCAAAGTTGCAGAAGGCTTAAAAGGCAATATAACCAGGCGTTCACCATCTTCGTGTATGCCCATAGGAGCGATATGAATACTCTGATCGTCTCGTATTGAAGTTACGATGCATTCTCTTATAAAGGGCATTATTTTTTCTTCTTCAGTCTTTTATCTTTTCTGGTTTTGCGAGTATGCATAGTGGTTCCTGCTTCTTTAAACTGGCTTAAATCATCTGACGCACTTTTAGTTGCAACACCCCAATCTAATTCTTCATCTTGTTCGTAACGTTTGCCTAATTGCCAAGCTATTTGCGCGCGCGCATGTTCAACGCCTAAGTAAAAAGCATGTCCACCATCGTCTTCAACATTTAATTTAGGATAAATCTCATATGGATCCGTAGTGGTATGCATACCATCACGATTGTAAGTATGTATGCCTTCTTCGCTGATTTGAATGCGAAAGTTTGAATCTTTGATTTCGACTGCAATCTCTTTTACTTCTTCAATAGTATATGGGAAAGGTTTGCGCTCATGAAGAGCCATCAAACCGTTGTCATATCCTTTGGGTGGAATACTATCAATTCGGGATGCATACATTATGCGGCGTGCGAGATCAGCTTCGCGTACCGCATAACGACAATGCTCGCTTACTTCGGTTGCAAGTACATGCCTAATTTCTAATTCAGATATAATGCCAAGTAATACAGCATTGGTACCAGCAGAGTCGGCATGAGTCAGTTCAGTAAGATTACCGATGCCCATAATTATCTCAATATCTGGATAACGTTTGCGTAAATTTCGGTAACGAACAATTGATTCTGTAAATCCGAAATGAATGGGGTCGAGAATGGAGTCCGCAATAAATTTTCGCCCTTGTTTTGATAAGGTATCAATGGCGCGATATAAAGATCGTGCATCAGAAGGTGTATTACCTATTAGAATAGGAGTCGAATCTACCTTGTCTAATACCCAGAGGGTTTTTTCGCTTAAGCTGAGTAAAAAATCAGCTCCTGCTTTTCCACCGGTTACTAAATCATCAGGAGTAAGTGAATCTACGCTTACTTTAAACCCTTCGGCTTTAAGAGCTTGCACCGATTCAGTTAAGTGCGGAAAGGGTGTGCTTGGTAAGCAACCTAAGTCAATGACATTGGCACCATCTTCTTTATAGGTTTGAGCACGTTTAACGATATCTGCAACGGACATTGTCGGTGCATCCACAATTTCAGCAAATATCTGCACATCGTACTTGTTTAAGTCTGCTTTTCGATCCACTTGTCCGAAATAGGCAGGTAGATCTTTTAGTTCTTCAGGGCCGCGTTCAACAGGCATTTTTAATATTTTAGATAAAGCATCAATGTCACCTCGGCATCTACCAGGAATGATAACTTTCTGTGCATGCCCCGTTTCAGTTAAACGCTTCTCAATGATCTGTGTAGTCATCAACGCTGCAACACTTACGCCTAACTGACGAACTTCGTAGGTGAATTCAGTTGGCTGCATTGACTTTAATACTCGGTGCAAACTTTTTTCTGCAAGTTTGCCAGTTAAGAAAAGAATATGTTCAGCCATTATCTGCGTAAAACAACTACTTGAGTAAGTTTAAATAAGTACCTAATTAATATGATCATTTTACACGCACTTAAGTTAATTTCTTAATTTTAAGCAAGGCCAAAAGAGGCGGTGTGTGGTAAATTTCAGTGCTTTAACTTTGTTAACTTGTTTAGAATGCACATGCGATTATATTTCATATTGATTATTCATACATGCTAACCACTATTAAGCGCCGACCTGATGTCACCATCAGTGATCAAATCAACGAGCTACCTCCCATATTGCAGCGAATCTATGCTCAGCGTGGCATTAGTAATGAAGAAGAAATTAATCATTCGCTTACTAAAGCGCTGCCACCAGGGAAATTGCTTAATGTAGAGGCGGGCGTAGCGCTTATCTATCGCTGTATGCAAAATGATCAACACATCCTGATTGTGGGTGATTTTGATGCGGATGGCGCAACAAGTACAGCTCTGTTTATGCGTGCATTGAAAAGTTTTGGCTATTCGAATGCTTCCTACCTTGTGCCAAATCGATTTGAGTTTGGTTATGGGTTAACTCCTGAAATTGTTGAAGTTGCTGCAGAGTCGAATCCTGCTTTGATCATCACTGTAGACAATGGTATTTCTAGTATAGAAGGTGTGGCCGCAGCAAAAGCAAAAGGTATAGATGTTTTAATAACAGATCATCACTTGCCAGGAAGAGAGCTTCCGAAAGCGGATGTCATTATTAATCCTAATCAAAACGGCGATAATTTCCCAAGTAAACACTTAGCAGGTGTAGGCGTGGTGTTTTATGTATTGTCTGCATTGCGTGCTTTGCTTCGTGAAAATAACTGGTTTCCTGAAAAACAATTAGCAGAGCCTAATCTTGCACAATTTTTAGATATTGTTGCAGTAGGTACTGTGGCAGATGTAGCAAAACTGGATTACAACAATCGTATTCTAGTTGATCAAGGTTTGCGTCGCATACGTGCAGAAAAATGCTGCGCTGGAATTCGAGCAATACTTACCGTTGCGGGTAAAAAACTATTTAGGGTTAGTTCTACTGATCTAGGTTTTGTAGTGGGTCCGCGTCTAAATGCGGCTGGCCGTTTAGAAGATATGTCTTTAGGTATTGAATGCTTGCTTACTGATGATGAGCCACATGCGCTAGAACTTGCGAAACAACTTAATGATTTAAACGAAGAGCGCAAACAAATTGAGCAGCAAATGCAAAAGCAAGCTTTAGAAGTTTTGAAATCCAATAAGTTTGAGAATGTTGATGCACATCGATTTGGAATTGCTTTATATGATGCAGATTGGCACCAAGGTGTGATCGGTATCGTTGCAGCTAGGTTAAAAGAAAAATTTCATCGCCCGGTTATTGTATTTGCACAATCTAACGAGACAGAATTAAAAGGTTCTGCACGTTCTATTCCTGGTTTGCATATCCGTGATGCAATCGACTTGCTCGCGACTCGTCATCCTGAATTAATTAATACTTTTGGTGGACACGCCATGGCTGCTGGGATGTCTATTTCAAAAGATAACTTTGATGAGTTTGCAACCGCATTTAATTTAGTAATTGAAGAACTGGTTACTCCAGAGCAATTAGAAGCAATCTTGCTATCCGATGGTGAGTTAAAAGATAACGAGCTATCTCTAGATATAGCTGAATTACTATTTCGTGCTGGCCCTTGGGGACAAGGTTTTCCTGAGCCTATTTTTGATGGTGTATTTAGTGTGAATGATCACCGCATCGTAGGCAAACATCACTTGAAATTAAATTTAACCCTTGTAGGTGGCAGACAGAAAATAGAGGCTATTGCCTTTAATATTGAAAAACACCAATGGCGAGAAGAGGCGGGTGAAGTTCGTATTGCCTACCAACTTGCCATTAATGAGTTTCGTGGCATCCGTTCCGCACAACTCATCATTCAGCATTTAGAGTCTCTTTAAGCGTAAGATTTCGCTCAACTTAGGTGTAATCTGCGTTACTATACGCGCGCAATTATTGAGACCTAAGAACCAGAATATCGAAAATGGAAATTAACCCGCTACAGAATTTAATCGAAGATTTACAAATGCGCTCGTCTAGTTTACGGGGGTATCTTTGACTACGAAAACAAGCGCGAACGGCTAGATGAAGTCAGTCGAGAATTAGAAGATCCCGATATTTGGAATCAGCCTGAGCTTGCACAAAAGCTTGGTAAAGAACGTGCTAGCTTAGAAATAATCGTTAAGACAATAGATGATGTTGAAGGCGGAGTGACCGATGCAAGCGAACTTTTGGAGTTGGCATCTGAAGAAGGAGATGAAGATACTCTAAAAGCTATAGATAAAGATTTAAAGGAGCTAGATGCTCGAGTGGCAGAGCTCGAATTTCGCCGTATGTTTTCTGGTGAAATGGATCCTAATAATGCGTTTCTTGATGTGCAATCGGGGTCTGGTGGAACCGAGGCACAAGATTGGGCAGAAATGTTGCTGCGTATGTTTTTGCGCTGGGGGGAGCGGAAAGGTTTTAAAACAGAATTGATAGAAGTTTCTCCTGGTGAAGTTGCAGGTATTAAAAGCGCAACGATTAAATTTGAAGGAGATTACGCTTTTGGTTGGTTGCGTACCGAGACGGGTGTTCATAGATTAGTGCGAAAATCTCCTTTTGATTCTGGTAGCCGCAGGCATACTTCTTTTGCTGCTGTATTTGTTTCGCCAGAAATTGATGATGATATCGAAATTGATATTAATCCTGCCGATTTGCGCATAGATGTTTATCGCGCCAGCGGAGCAGGTGGACAACATGTTAATAAAACAGAATCTGCTGTACGAATTACACATATACCCACAGGGGTTGTGACACAATGTCAAAACGATCGATCGCAACATAAAAACAAAGATGTGGCGATGAAACAACTTAAAGCTAAGTTGTATGAATTGGAAATTCAGAAGCGTCAAGGTGAGCAACAAGCGGTTGAAGATAATAAAGCGGATATAGGTTGGGGCAGCCAAATTCGTTCGTATGTGCTAGATCAGTCTCGTATAAAAGATTTACGCACATCGGTTGAAACGGGAAATACCCAAGCTGTTCTAGATGGAGATCTAGACCAGTTTATCGAAGCAAGTCTTAAAAGTGGCCTATAAAAAATAAGTAAAATTAAAAATAATTATGTCTGAAGAAAATAAAATACAAGCAGAAGACCAAAGCGTTGACGAGAATAAGCTCATAGCAGAGCGTCGCAAAAAATTAAACTTACTGCGTGAGCATAAAAATGCATTTCCGAATAGTTTTCGTAGAGATAGTTATGCGCAAGACTTGCAAGATAAATTCGGTGAAAAGTCTAAAGAAGAACTCGTAGAGCTAAATCAGAACGCTAAAGTTGCAGGCCGAATTATGGCAAAACGCGGGCCATTCATTGTTTTGCAAGACATGACAGGTCGAATCCAGGCATATGTGGATAGAAAAGGTTTGGAAAAAGAGCAAGTTAAAGATATCGATACCTGGGACATTGGCGATATTATTGGAGTTGAAGGTGCTATTAATAAATCAGGCAAGGGTGATCTGTATGTAAAAATGGAGACCGTTTCTTTGTTAACGAAGTCACTTCGACCATTGCCAGAAAAGTTTCATGGTTTAACCGATCAAGAGCAACGCTACCGTCAACGTTATGTCGACCTGATTGTGAATGAAGAGTCGCGCAAAGTTTTTGAGACTCGTACCAAAATTATCCAATATTTGCGTGATTTTCTTTTCGAACGTAGATTTGTAGAAGTTGAAACCCCCATGATGCAAGTGATTCCGGGAGGTGCTGTAGCGCGACCATTTGTAACGCATCACAATGCATTAGATATGCCATTGTATATGCGCATTGCTCCTGAGCTGTATTTAAAGCGCCTTGTTGTCGGTGGTATGGAGCGCGTGTTTGAAATTAATCGTAGTTTTCGTAACGAAGGCTTATCTACTCGTCATAATCCAGAATTTACTATGTTGGAGTTCTACCAAGCATATGCTGATTTTTATGAGCTCATGGATTTAACTGAAATATTAATGCGTGGTATTTGTAACGATGTTTTAGGCACTACATCAATACAATATGGTGAAGAAACTTATGATTTTAGTAAGCCGTTTACACGCATGAGTGTTAAAGAGTCTATATTGCATTTCAATCCAAAATTATCAGAAGATGATTTAGATAATATCGGTAATGCCAAGGTGATCGCTGAACAACTAAATATTCCAATTAAAGATAATTACGGATTAGGGAAAATTCAAATTGAAATATTTGAAAAAACCGTGGAAGAAAATCTTAAAGATCCAACCTTTATCACTGCATATCCAACGGAAGTGTCTCCACTAGCTAGAAGAAATGATGAAAATCCATTTGTAACCGATCGATTTGAGTTTTTTGTAGGAGGCAGAGAGCTTGCTAATGGTTTCTCCGAATTAAATGACTCTGAAGATCAAGCGGAACGCTTTAAAGCTCAAGTCGCAGAAAAAGATGCGGGCGATGACGAAGCTATGCACTTTGATGAAGACTATATCCGTGCACTGGAATACGGTTTACCTCCAACGGCAGGTGAGGGTATTGGTATTGATCGCTTAGTAATGTTATTTACAAACTCTCATACGATTCGTGATGTGATTCTATTTCCGCATATGCGTCCAGCATAAGAGATTTGTTTTCTATTCAAGCAGCTATTGAATTTTAAAATTATGAGTTCAACTATCTTGAGTTGTATCACTTTCTAATGAATAGGGGAGTTTGAGTGTTGTAACTTTAGGTCCAATTAAGGTCTCTAGATGTAATTCGTCATCGTTTTCTTTTTCTGTTCGTAATACAGCAAGTGCATCGCAATTTTCATTACTTGAATTTTGAGCGCTTACAATTTTGCCTACAGGTTGTTCACCATCTTTTACTGAGAAGATATTAGTACCAGGAAGAGGGCTTGTACTAGTTTCGATACTAATACGATACATGCGACGATTCGGTTTACCTAAGTAATGAGTTCGCGCGACAATTTCTTGTCCTGGATAACAGCCTTTTTGAAAATTAACACCGCCAATGAGTTCTAGATTAACCATTTGTGGAATAAAGGCTTCACTGGTTTCTACGGTTACTTGTGCAACACCACTGCGAATATCATGCAGGTTCCAAACATTAGAAGTAGATTGTGTTAATTTATCTGACAACGATTTCCATATCGTTGCAGCTTTTTTTGGATTACTTATAAAAAGTAATCGTGAGCTTTCGCTTGGAGTGCGAATAATCGTTGCTTCGCTTTCTTGTATTGATTGATCTATTTCGTCAGGAACTGGAAGATTGTTTTCTTTGAGAAGAGCATTAGAATTGGGGCCTGCAATTCCAAATAAAACTAGTTCATCTGAAACATCTGTTAACTCAACTTTTGCCATGAGTTTAAACATGGTGAGTTTCTTTAACACTGGTTCAATAACATCTCTACGCATAAGTAAGAAATAATCATCGTCTTGCTTAAATACACGGAAGATTGAAAGTATTCTCCCTTTAGGATTGCAGTAGCTGCTGAGTTGACTGTTGCTTGCTGTCACTAGATTTAAGTCATTAGTAAGCTGCCCATGCAGAAAATTTTGAGCATCTTCACCACTGGCTTTAATTAATCCAAGCTCAGATAGATCGCAGAGATAGGTTTGAGTTAAGTCTGGATAGGCATCATTGCGGGCAAAGGATTTAAGTACTCCTTCGTCGAATACACCGCCTTGTTCTGATAAAAATGCTTTCCAGTCTTTGTTCATGATGAGTTGTTTAAAATGTAACCAAACTAAAAGAATTCCACATAAAATACGTGATGAAGCTTAAATCTATCATAAATCATAGGATTAAAATCATTTAAGCGATTGTTATTATTCGCGTTTCTTTAGAGATATGTTCAATATCGAGCTTCAATCGGGTAGTATTCAGACCATAATAAATCGATTTCATCACCTCTTACCTGTTGTAGATTACACAACAGATATTTCAGAGGTGTAATAGCAAACAGTATAAGAGGAGTTACATGGCTAACTTAGAGCGGCCATTATCGCCACATTTGCAGATATATAAGTGGCCTTTAGCCATGGCGATCTCAATTCTGCATCGCATAACAGGTGTTGCACTCGCAGTTGGAGCAATGCTTATGGTTGCAATATTTGTTGCCGTTGCTGCAGATCCAGAGTGTTATGAATGGATACATGGATATCTTGCCAATAAGATTGGCAAAACATTTCTATTTTTTTGGACCTTCGCACTATTTTTACATCTCTTTAACGGCATTCGCCATTTATTTTGGGATGCGGGTTATGGCTTTGAGAAAAGTACTACAACTAAGTCTGGTGTATGGGTGATTATTGCAAGTTTTATTCTTACCTTTGCCGTGTGGGGTGCAGCCTATTACTGCACAAATGTATAACCATTATTAAACGTAAATATATATGTCATTACGAACGCCATTATCAGAAGCAAAAGGTCTAGGGTCTGCTAAAGAAGGTGCTAGTCACTGGTGGATGCAAAGATTAACTGCAATCGCGCTTATTCCGCTAGCAACATGGTTGGCATTTGCAGTAGCAATGTTAGGCGATGCAAGCTATGAAACAGTAGTAGCTTGGTTGCAAACACCGTATGTAGCTGTTTTGCTAATTTTGTTTGTTGCAGCAACGTTTTACCACACGCAACTTGGTCTGCAAGTAATTGTAGAAGACTATGTGCATGGCTGGTTAAAAATAGTCACAATTATTCTAATTAATTTTCTTTGCATCGCATTTGCAGTAGCAGGAATAGTTGCGCTGCTTAAAATCTTTTTATAAAAATATTCTATTATGAGTAAAGCTTACAATGTAATTGAGCATGCCTACGATGTTGTAGTGGTAGGTGCTGGCGGCGCGGGATTGCGCGCAACTTTGGGTATGGCAGTGAGTGGTCTTTCTACTGCGTGTATAACTAAAGTATTTCCAACACGTAGTCATACCGTGGCAGCGCAAGGTGGTATGAGTGCTGCACTTGGAAATATGGGTGATGATGACTGGCGTTGGCATATGTATGACACGGTTAAAGGTTCCGACTGGTTAGGTGATCAAGATGCAATTGAATATATGTGTCGTGAGGCAATACCTGCGGTAGTAGAACTAGAGCATTATGGTGTGCCATTTTCACGAACCGATGCAGGTAAGATTTATCAACGGCCTTTCGGTGGTATGACAACACATTATGGTGAAGGTATCGCGCAACGCACCTGTGCTGCAGCGGATCGAACCGGACATGCAATTCTGCATACTCTTTATCAGCAATCTTTAAAACATAATGCAGAATTTTTTATTGAATATTTTGCTACTGATTTATTGATGGACGACGATGGAACCTGCAAAGGTGTTATGGCTTGGGATTTAGCAACAGGTGATTTACATATTTACCGTGCACATATGGTGTTGTTAGCTACGGGTGGTTACGGTCGGGCTTATTTCTCTTGTACTTCAGCACACACATGCACAGGTGATGGCAATGGCATGGTATTGCGAGCTGGATTACCGCTTCAAGATGTGGAATTTGTACAGTTTCATCCAACCGGTATTTATGGGGCAGGTTGTTTAATTACTGAAGGCGTACGCGGTGAGGGTGGTTACTTAACGAACTCTGATGGTGAGCGCTTTATGGAACGCTATGCACCGAATGCAAAAGATTTAGCTTCACGTGATGTAGTAAGTCGTTCAATGACCGTTGAGATTAATGAAGGGCGTGGCATAGGTGAAGAGAAAGATCATATTCACCTTCACTTAGAACATTTAGGCGCAGACCTTATTAATGAAAAATTACCGGGTATTGCAGAATCTGCACGAATCTTTGCTGGAGTAGATGTCACCAAAGCCCCGATTCCTGTAATCCCTACGGTGCATTACAACATGGGGGGTATTCCAACCAACTATCATGGTGAAGTGGTAACACTGAAAGACGGTGATCCGGACAAGGTAATTCCTGGTTTGATGGCAATTGGTGAAGCAGCATGTGTTTCTGTACATGGCGCTAATCGTTTAGGTTCAAACTCGTTATTAGATTTAATTGTATTCGGAAGAGCGGCGGCAATACGTGCGGCTGAACTCGTTAAGCCTAAACAACCGCATAGCGAATTAAAGAACGGTGCAGTAGACAAGGTATTAGATCGATTTGACAAGCTTCGTCACTCAAATGGTAGCGTTTCAACAGCAGACTTACGTTTAGAAATGCAAAAAACGATGCAAAACCATGCAGCTGTATTTAGAACGGGTGAATCCATCGAGAAAGGTCTAGAAAAACTTAGAGCTTTAAATGATCAAATGGATGATTTAAAAGTTACCGATCGTTCTATGATTTGGAATACAGACCTAGTTGAAACGTTAGAGCTTACCAATTTAATGCCACAAGCTTTGGCGACTGCGCAATGTGCGTTTAATCGTACAGAAAGTCGCGGTGCACAAGCGCGTGATGATTACCCAGATCGTGATGATGATAATTGGATGAAACATTCTTTGGTTTCCGTGGATGATAAAGGTAATGTTACTATCGACTATCGCCCTGTGCATATGTATACACAAACAGACGATGTTGAAGTGGTGCCACCAAAACCACGTGTCTATTAAGTAAGAGCATATCTAAAGAGGAACCGCAATGGCGCAATTTACACTTCCTGCTAATTCAGTGGTTAAGCCTGGCAAGACGTTTAAGTCTCCAACCAGCAGCAAGAACATTAAAAGAGTTACTGTCTATCGCTACGAGCCTGAAACAGGTGAGAATCCACGCACAGATACTTATGAAGTGGATATGGACGATTGTGGTCCAATGATTCTGGATATTCTCATTAAGATTAAAAATGAGATTGATCCTACATTAAGTTTTAGGCGGTCATGTCGTGAAGGTATATGCGGCTCATGTTCAATGAACATAAATGGTTCAAATACACTCGCATGTACCAAAGCAGTTGATGACTATAAAGGTGATTTAAAGATTTATCCGCTTCCACATATGCCGGTAGTAAAAGATTTGGTTGCCGATATGACAAACTTTTATGCGCAATACGCATCGGTTAAGCCTTGGATGCAGTCTGATACTCCGCCGCCGCCAGATCGTGAGCGTTTACAGTCTAAAGAAGACCGCGAAAAGCTTGAAGGACTGGAAGAATGCATTCTTTGTGCATGTTGCTCTACTAGTTGCCCTAGTTATTGGTGGAACAGTGATCGTTATTTAGGACCCGCAACATTATTACAAGCTTATAGGTGGATTGCGGACAGCAGGGATGAAGCAACAGGTGAACGTCTTGATGAATTGGAAGACCCCTTTAAGTTGTATCGTTGTCATACCATAATGAACTGCACAAATACTTGCCCTAAAGGTTTAAATCCTGCTAAGGCAATCGCGGAAATTAAAAAGCTAATAGTAGAGCGTCGCGGCTAAACAATTTATTATTCCCAAGTGGAAAACCTTCAAAAACTAGCTTGGCGATGTCGACGTGGCACTAAAGAGTTAGATGTCCTAATGCAGAGATATTTAAACAACTGCTATCAAACGGCTAGTGAAGATTTGCAACATGCTTTTGAACGTATGTTAGATATGCAAGATCCTGAACTATATGATCTTCTCATCGGCCGACAAGATTCTGAAGATCAAAATATTAATAAAGTGATTGAACACATCTACCGATAATTTCAGTATCACACTGCAACCCTCTAAAGCTTTGCTTTTATGCTTAAGCTTGCTTCATCTTTTAGCACTTATTTCTATTTTACTTTTATCAATACCCGTTTTAGTGATGGTAATTATGGTATCTATCGTGTTGATGATGGCAGCAAAAACAATCAAACAATATGCGCTGTTAAGTTCAGAGGATTCTATTTATAAGCTTAGGTGCTCAAGTAATAGCAAATGCCAAATTGAATTAAAAAATGGCAAAGTGTTCCATGCAAAATTAATTGCAGCGAATTGGTTGTTTGATTATTTTACAGTATTTTTGTTGCAAAATAATACAAATAAATTTAAAGCAACTATCGCAAAAGATTCAATGAGTCAAGAGCAATTTTACGCTTTACGATTGTACCTTCGATCCTTAAATAAGTTACGATAAGTAAAACATATTTCACACAATTGTAACTTTGTGAGAGACTTCAAATAATGCAAAATCATTTTTGCATAAAAGTTATAATAACGTGTTTATATAATTTTAAATGAGGTAGTGCATACGTATGCCACAATGACAAGATGAAACAAACCCTTCGACAAGGACGTATGTCAAAACATATTTTGGCGCCACCGTTGCCTAATTCATTTGCAGGGCTTATGGAGATGTATGAAGGTAACTATATCCGCTTACGTAAACTGCTAGGCGATAAAAACAGCATACCAGCAGTCGCCGTCTCTAGAATTACCCAAGGTATGGATCTATACCTTCAGGTCTTGGGGCAGACTAAATATACCTCAACGATTGCCTTAACCTATT
>CAYXVH010000279.1:0-11893 GCA_964468615.1 uncultured Thiotrichales bacterium
AAATTGAAGGAACTGTTACCAGTTCCGGTATTCTCATTGTTTCCATCATTAGGTGTGTTATCAGAATTTTGTAATGAAGAGTAGCGCTGTAGGGTCACTTTCACAGGTGTTGCACTGATCTTAGTACTGCCACTAGCATCGACTATCTTTACTGAAATGCTATGAGTACCGCGATCAACATTTTTTAATGCGGTAATGGTGCTGGTTCCACTGTAGACCTCTGCGCCATTAACAGTGACAACATACTTATGATTTTTTCGCGTTTGAAGTGCCGGAGCTGCTCTAAAATTAATCGTAAGGTTGCCTTGATTATCGCGAACTGTTGCATCATTAATAGGTGATGTAATTACAAGCTCGGTATATGCGTTTTTATCGTCTTCATTAACAACGCTTCGATTGTTATTAGGAATGGCTATAGATTTACTTGGAACCAAAGCAGGTAAAGCATCCACTTTTACTTCTTCGGCATTAGCACATGCGTCGGGGGAGTCTGTATAAACAGTGTCTCCTTTATCGTCTTTACATGTATAAATTTCAGCTTGCGCATTACCTGCGCAAAAGAGAATGAAGATGACACCAATGATGGCAAGACTTATACGCATCCGATCGTTTCCTTACTATATCTAATAGAATAGTACTCTTAGATATTTATAAGACCCAGGAAAAGCGTCTCAAGTTGCAAAAAAAAACGCCCCAAGTCCACTTTTGGACTTGGGGCGCAATTAGCTAAAACGCTAAATCAGTAGTTTAACAGCTGTAATACATATCAAACTCTACAGGATGAGTAGACATACGTAATTCTGTTACTTCTTCCATCTTCAACGCAATGTAACCGTCGATGCAGTCATCTGAAAATACTCCGCCTGCTTTAAGAAACTCACGATCATTGTCTAGTGCTTCCAGTGCTTGATTTAGAGAAGAACAAACAGTTGGAATTTGCTTTTCTTCTTCTGGAGGTAAGTCGTATAAATCTTTGTCATTTGCAGGACCTGGATCGATCTGGTTTTGAATTCCATCTAATCCCGCCATCATCATCGCAGCAAAAGTAAGATAAGGGTTACCAGTTGGATCACCAAAACGCACTTCTATTCTGCGTGCCTTAGGGTTCGATTCATACGGAATACGAATGGATGCAGAACGGTTACGTGCTGAGTAGGCCAACATTACCGGTGCCTCAAATCCTGGTACTAAACGTTTGTAGCTATTAGTACTCGCATTAGAGAATGCATTAATCGCACGCGCATGCTTAATGATACCGCCGATGTAATACAAAGCCGTTTGTGAAAGATTACCGTAAAGATCGCCTTGAAATAAATTATTGCCTTCTTTAACTAAAGACATGTGTACATGCATACCGCTACCGTTATCGCCAACGATAGGCTTAGGCATAAATGTAGCTGTTTTACCGTAGTTATGTGCAACGTTGTGCACTACATATTTTAAAATCTGATTCCAATCTGCGCGCTCGGTTAGTGTGCTGAATCGTGTTCCAATTTCACATTGACCTGCAGTGCCTACCTCATGGTGATGAACTTCTACAGGCACACCCATTTCTTCAAGCACTTGGCACATGGCTGAACGAAGATCTTGTAATGAATCGACAGGAGGAACCGGGAAGTAACCGCCTTTAACACCTGGGCGGTGACCAATGTTGCCATCATCAAAATGTTTGCCTGAGTTCCAGGCTGATTCGTCAGAGTCAACTTTATAAAATGATCCTGACATCTCAATGCCCCATTTAACATCATCAAAGACAAAAAATTCAGGCTCAGGACCAAAGTTTGCAGTATCTGCTATACCAGTTGAATTTAGGTACGCTTCTGCGCGTTTAGCTACAGATCTTGGGTCACGTCCATATCCTTCCATCGTTGCGGGCTCAAGAATATCGCAACGTAAAATCATGGTGGAATCGCTAAAGAAAGGATCTACCACGGCAGTGCTAGGATCCGGCATTAAAATCATGTCAGATTCATT
This sequence comes from uncultured Thiotrichales bacterium, assembly GCA_964468615.1. GTDB lineage: Bacteria > Pseudomonadota > Gammaproteobacteria > UBA4575 > UBA4575 > JABDMD01. The sequence continues at coordinate 1,975 of CAYXVH010000279.1, forward strand.
GATACCCTTCCAACCCGCAATGGATGAGCCATCAAACATTTTACCGGACTCAAATACACTTTCTTCTACAGTTGAGGCCGGTACAGAGACATGTTGCTCCTTACCTTTGGTATCCGTAAATCGGAAATCAACGAATTGAATATCGTCGTCACTTATTTTTTTGATTACATCACTCGCGGACATTGGGTACTCCTTAGCTTCGACTCTTATATAGTTTTTAGTTTAATTCTTACGGTGTAATTCTTATGGTTGTGACTAGTTGCTAGACACATTCATATTCTAGATGTACTAAAGCACAATTTATGCCACTGCACTCTATTGAGGCCAGTACTTACGCAGTTGCAGCATTATACTCAGCTTTTTACTAAGATATAGGGCAACAAATGAATTTTTGTGCGCTATTACTGTGCCGCAACGCACTAAGGTGGTGCTATAGCATTGGCAAACATTCCGTGTATATATTCTGCTCCTGGTGATCCATTAGATTATCCAGTTTGATAACTAAATAATACTTTCGAGACTTACATTAATCAGGTTGTAATAATTCAACTACACCTAAATATCATCATAAAATGTAATGTTATATGCACTCAGTATGTCGTAAGGCTATCTGTCGAGATTGGTCACCATGAGTCAAATTTTGCAGACAATTTTCGTCCATCTGATGATTAAGTCGCATAACTTATTCCTGCTGCTTCCCCTGTAAACAACAGTCTATCAATAGGTTACTGAATTTGGTTAATGCATTCATGCTTCTGGCATAAGCCTTGCTCTATAGACATTAGTAACATTTATTTTGCTCAGGACGAGCATGGTTAAACATGACATGGAGGTCATTATGGGCGTAACAACTGATGTATTTACAACTGTATATATCGTGTGGATCGCCGCAAGTGTGTCAGCGTTAGCTTGGGCTTATCGACACACGGTTAAGGAAAAGCTTTGTGGTAGTAAGAAGCGCGCATAAATACTGAAAGGATTCATTTTAAAGCAAGGATGCTTTATCAACACATACGGAAATGTGTGTAATGAAATGTAGAGTGATGCGACGAGCATAGCAACTCGCACAGTAGGGAACACCTCAGACAAGGATTGTCGTCTCTACAATTTAATTAGGGACTAGCTTGTAACTAAGGACAGTTACAGCTTGCATGGATGCAAACTAGATAGCTCATCATCGGAAGGGTGTTATCTAATTCGACTTAGGGAAGAGGGCTGCGAGACAAGGATGTCGTTCTGCAGCACTATTATTAAAGGCAAGCACATAGCTTGCCTTTTTTATTTCTGGACAATATCACATATATAGTTATTTGCTGCCTGCCAAACTGGTAGCTAACGCAGTGCATCGTTATACTCTCGCTGCGTACAGCACTATAACTATGTCTGATCCAAAAATTATAAGCTTTCAACAACTCATCCACCGACTCGAGCAGTTTTGGGCTGCGCAAGGCTGTGTGATTGAGCAGCCCTATGATATGGAAATGGGTGCGGCCACATTCCACCCCAGTACTTTTTTGCGCGCTATTGGACCTGAAGCGTGGCGATCTGCATATCCGCAACCCTGCCGCCGCCCTACCGATGGCCGTTATGGTGACAACCCAAACCGCTTACAACGATATTTTCAATTTCAAGTGGTACTGAAACCTTCACCTGAAAATATTCAGGACTTGTATATAAAGTCACTTACCTCACTTGATGTTGACCCCTTAGTGCACGATATTCGATTTGTTGAAGACAATTGGGAATCACCTACATTAGGTGCATGGGGCCTGGGCTGGGAAGTGTGGCTAGATGGTATGGAAATTTCGCAATTTACTTATTTTCAACAAATCGGTGGCTTAGACTGCAAACCTGTTACCGGTGAAATTACTTACGGCTTAGAACGTATTGCGATGTATTTGCAAAACGTTAACAGTGTTTATGATCTAGTCTGGTCACAACATGGAGAAGAAAAAATTCTTTACCGTGATATCTACCATCAAAATGAAGTCGAGCAGTCCAAATTTAATTTCGAACACGCTAACACTGATGCGCTGTTTAAGTCTTTTGATGCGAGTGAAAAAGAATGCCGGCACCTAGTAGAACAAGAAATTCCTGTAGCTGCGTATGATCTCGTCCTCAAGTGTTCGCATGCATTTAATTTATTAGATGCACGCCAAGTCATTTCAGTTACTGAACGTCAACAATATATATTGCGTATCCGTAAACTAGCTCAAAATGTTGCCAATAGCTATTTAGAAAGCCGTGAGAAATTAGGCTTTCCGTTAACAAAGAAATAGCCTCCATGAGCCAAAAAATGGACAATAAAAAAGATTTATTAATCGAAATCGGAATTGAAGATTTACCAGCAAGACTATTGCTTAGCCTATCTAAGGAATTTGGTGAATTAATTTGCAATCAATTGCAATCCGCTGAGCTAGCTTTTTCAGATCATGAAATTTATTGCACACCTCGCAGGCTAGCTATTGTAGTTAATGGCTTAGATACAAAACAAAAAGATCAGTTAATCGAACGCAAAGGTCCGAAAGCATCAGCTGCGTTTGATAAAGATGGCAAACCTACTAAAGCGACAATAGGCTTTGCGCGTTCTTGTGGAATTGAAGCAGAGCAGCTCAAACTCGATGATGATCCTGATAACCCTCGACTTAGTTTCAGCGAAAAGCGTATCGGCCTGACCACCAGTGAGCTATTAGCAAACATCATCGAAGAAACAGTGAAGAAAATTAGCGTACCTAAACGCATGCGCTGGAATCAATCGACTACAGAATTTATTCGCCCCATCCGTTGGCTACTGGTAATTTTCGGATCTGAATCCGTCACTACTGAATTGTTTGGTGTTAAAGCAAGCAATGTAACCCGGGGCCATAGGTTTCACACTGCAAAAGAAATTGTTGTCAAACACCCTTCAGCTTACAAAGAGTTATTAGAAATAAAAGGCCATGTGCTGGCTGATTTCGATGAGCGTCAAAACAAAATTCTAGAACAAGTAAATGCGTTTGCTGATCAAACAAATGGAAAACCTTCTTATACGCAAGATTTATTAGATGAAATTACTGGCTTAGTAGAATGGCCTTGTGCCTTGTTAGGTGAATTTGATACTAAATTTTTAGACGTGCATAAAGAATTACTGATTAGCACAATGCAGGACAATCAAAAATATATTCCGCTGCTTGATGATAAAGGAGAGTTACTGCCCCAATTTATTATCGTCAGCAATATTGATAGCAAGAATCCAGCTATTGTTAAACATGGTAATGAAAAAGTTATCGTGCCACGTTTTGAAGATGCAATGTTCTTCTGGAAAAGAGATAAAAATTTCAAGCTAGAAGATAATTTAGAAAAATTAGGCAGTGTCGTTTACGAAAAACAACTAGGTACCCTCAAAAATAAAACCGAACGAATTATAAAACTCGCAGCTTATTTATCTAAGTACACAAATGCTGATAACAAAAATTGTGAACGTGCAGCAAAATTAAGTAAATGTGACTTAGTTAGTGAAACCGTAAGCGAATTTCCAAAACTCCAAGGCATCATTGGTCGCAATTTAGCTTTTCTTAATAATGAGGACGAAGAAGTCTGCGCAGCCATTGAAGAACAATACCTGCCTAAGCAATCTGGCGGCGCACTACCTACATCGCCAGTAGGGATAACGCTTGGCTTAGCAGACCGTATTGACACACTGGTAGGTATTTTCGCAATAGGAAAAAAACCAACTGGACTAAAAGACCCCTATGGATTACGTCGAGCCGCCCTAGCTGTGCTACGTATCATAATTGAAACACCTTTGAATATTAATCTTAGCGAATGCTTAGAAAAAGCAGCGTCCCTTTTCCTGCCAGCATTACAAGCTGATAAGGCTGTAGAGAAAGTAAATGAATATATAAATGAACGCTATCGTGCCTATTTTTCTGATCGCGACATTCCTGTAGATGTAATCGACTCTGTGTTAGCCAACCACCCTACGCATCCAAGCGATGTAGCTGCGAAGATTGATGCGCTAGTAAGTTTCCGTAAACTATCCAACGCAGAGAGTCTCGCAGCCGCCAATAAACGTATTCGCAATATTCTGAAAAAGATTGACCGTGAAAATTTAGGCCCTGTAGATTCGAGTTTATTTAAAGAAGATGCAGAAAAAACTTTGCATAGTGCCCTGGAAAATTTATCTAGCGATGTAGAGCAGTTATTTAATGAGCACAAATATGAGCAAGCGTTAAGTAAATTAGCAGACTTGAGGCAACCGATAGATAGTTTTTTTGATGATGTAATGGTTATGGATAAAGACGAGAATTTAAAAGCAAACCGTATAGCTTTATTATCAAGAATCGATTCATTATTTATGCATGTTGCAGATTTTTCCAGGCTGCAGTCATAATTAGTTTAGGAGTCACCCTCATGAGTGAATTAAAAGCTGTTGTTCTAGATCGTGATGGAGTAATAAACGAAGAGTCAGATGAGTTTGTAAAGACACCCGAGGAATGGATTGCAATTGAAGGCAGCCTGAAAGCCATCGCAAAACTCAATCATGCAAAAATAAAAGTATTTATAGCATCTAATCAATCTGGAATTGCACGCGAGCTATTTAATTACAATGCACTCAACCAGATTCATCAAAAAATGCTAGCTGAACTCGCACAACATGGTGGCCACCTCGATGGTATTTTTATCTGCCCTGATCTTGAAGGCGAATGTCGCAAACCTAAAACCGGCATGTTGGTTGAAATTGAAAAACGTGCGCACCTGTCTCTAGAAAAAGCGCCTTTTATTGGAGACTCTTTACGTGACGTACAGGCAGCCATCACCCATGGCTCACAACCCATATTGGTACGCACAGGTAATGGTTCAGTTACCGCGCAAAGCGAACAGTTGCCTCGCAATATTCCTATTTACGATGATCTTGCTCAAGCAGTAGATACCTTGCTTTCCGTATAAATATTTTCAGAAGATAGATTACTTACTAATGTTGCAAACTTTACGATCCTTGCTGTTTTTAGTAGGCATGGCGATACTTACGTTTATATTTGGCTTTACATGCCTGCTCACAGTTGTTCTACCTTATAGAATGCGAAATCGATACATTACTTATTGGAGCGCTTGTAACTTATGGTGGCTAGGTATTACTTGCGGATTAAAATATCAGGTAATTGGTAAAAAAAACATTCCTGATCACCCATGTATTGTCATGTCTAACCATCAATCCACTTGGGAGACCATGGCAATAGGGTCTATTTTCCCACCATTAACTTGGGTGGTTAAAAGAGAGTTGTTTTATGTGCCCGTCTTCGGCTGGGGCTTAGCGCTTACTCAACCCATTGCGTTAAACAGAAGTGCTGGAAGAAAAGCGGTCGACCAACTGGTTGAGCAGGGTGTGAAAAAAATAAAAAAAGGTCGCTGGATACTTATCTTCCCCGAAGGTACACGCACACCACCTGGTACTAAACGAAAATTTAAAATTGGCGGTGCAAGGTTAGCGGAAAAATCAGAGGCGCCAATCATCCCTGTTGCGCATAACTCAGGCACTTTTTGGGCGCGCAAACAGCTTACCAAAAAATCCGGTACGATAAAAATGATTATCGGTCAGGAAATAATTACTCAAGGGAAAACAGCCGAGCAGATCAATCAAGAAGTGTACGAATGGATTAGCGCACAACGTGACGCTATGGAGAAAGAATAACGATATCTACATTGACTCATTATTTGTAGAAAAGTATTTTCTGGCTGATGGCAGCGATAAAAAGATGACTGCAATAATTGCTAAGAAAATATAAATCACACACATATACTCTAGCAAACCAAAGCCACTAACTTCTCCGTCTTCATTTGGCCTAAGTCCAACATATAATATTAAAACTATGGTGAGACCTGAAATTATAAAAACAATATAGGCGCCAATCCTTGCGATATGATGCTTTTTTGTTAATCCTATTGCTATCAACATAGTCGCCACACCAATAAATATTGATGTAAAACCACTGTATGCATAGATGGTCGTAAAACCATAATAGATTGTAAACAACCCTTCCAATGCACAAAATATTGCTACCAACCAAACGCCAACATTAATGTAATTTGTATTCACGGGCATGGGTTGGGATATTCCTGATGAATACGTTCTATATCTTCTACGACTTCATCCGAAAGTTTTATATGAATACTGTCAATATTTTCTTTGAGTTGCTGCATGCTTGTAGCCCCAATGATGTTTGCAGTAACGAAAGGGCGTGTGTTTACGAAAGCCAATGCCATTTGCGCAGCAGTATACCCACCCTCGCCAGCTAAGTTTACATAGGCAGCGGTTGCACTTATGCCTCCAGGATTACTATAGCGAGTAAAACGCTCAAATAAGGTTAGACGAGCATTAGCAGGTGAACTATGCATGTATTTGCCACTTAACATATTAAAACCCAACGGTGAATACGCTAATAATCCCATATGTTCACGATAGGAAACTTCTGCCAAACCAATTTCGTAACTGCGATTCAACAAGCTATATGGATTTTGAATACTTACCATTGCAGGCCAACCATTTTTTTGCGCTAGTAATTGATACTGCATTGCGCCCCATGGCGTTTCATTACTGATACCTAGATGACGCACCTTGCCTTGTTCAACAGCTTTAGTTAAACATGCATACGCATCTTCCATAAGGCTAGTTATCATTATCTCTGTTTCTTCATCATTGCGCTCATAACCCAAAGGGCCAAAATAGTTAGTATTTCTTGCCGGCCAATGTATTTGATACAGATCGATATAGTCTGTTTGCAGACGTTTAAGACTTGCGTCTAATGCAGCATTAATTTGTTCAGGTATTAATTGCACGCCACCGCGTAGATACGGCATCATCCCAGGCCCAGCAACCTTAGTGGCAAGAATGATTTCTTTACGTTTGCCAGTTTTTTTAAACCATGCGCCTATATATTCTTCGGTTTTACCTTGCGTATGTTCCAACGGTGGCACTGGATACATTTCTGCAGTATCAAAAAAACTTACTCCCTGCGATACAGCATAATCCATTTGCTCATGCGCTTCGGCTTCCGAGTTCTGCTCTCCATATGTCATAGTGCCTAAACAAATCTTACTAACCTGGAGATCAGTATTACCGAGTTTATTAAATCTCATATTTAATTATTAAAATTTATTACCCAAAGAAGTTCTGATTTACGAAAAAAGAATGAGCACGCCTGTATACCCATATAAACGATTATGGAAAATTTCGCCATTAGCGAAAAATCCTACTAATGGGAAATCGCCCAGTTCATCTTGAATCATTTTTAGTTCTTCTGAGTTATCGCCAAATTGATAACGACCGCGACCAAGACAAGTGTAGTACAAACCACCGCGCGGCATACCTTGTAAGCGTGATTTCATAGTGGCCAACATTCTTAACATATCTTCACTTGCGCTATTACCATCACGCCGGCAGAATATAAATTTACTGCCCTCATATAAATACTCTCCCACTGCAATTATTTTTTCTTCTTCATCAAAACCGATAATATTTCGTACCAGATAGTCGCCCGTGTCAGAAAACTCGATCGGCATCCCAGCAAAAATATAGCCAGCAATCTTATTTAAATCTTTCGCCAACACCTCACCTACATCCTCACGCAAAACATCCAGAGCAGGGCGGTCATCCAGCTCAATAAGTAAATTACGTTCCGCTCTGGTAATTACGTGCTGCTTGTCTAACGGCGTACAGCCTTGGGTATGGCCAATTACGGTGTTTATCTCGGGTGAGAAAAATATACCTGACACGCTACCCTGAATAATTTCATTCGCTACTTGGTAGTTTTCAAAGTTAGATGATGTCAACCCACCTACTAAGTATGCAGAGGGAACCATTTCAGAAATCTTTTCTATAATGTTCGGTGTAGCAGGGTTACTGGGATCACCATGGATAATACCCACATGCGGCAACTCTTCTTTGCAGTAACTAGATATTTCTTCGAGAAGTTTTTCTTCATCTATATCATTACTGCCAATTATTGAAAACTTTTTCGCATCAATATCCGTTAGCATTACTACCAATGTAGGTGCATCGTAATATTCAGCCCCAGTACTACACACTCCCATACCCAGAGTGCCCAACCAATTTTGTATGCCGGTTTCTTGTTTTAATCGACCAACAATATCCTCTAAATCATCTCCTAGTGTGTCTTTTGCATAGACAAAACCAAGCTGATACTTGCCACGCACATTACCTAATTGTTGCAAACAATCGTTAACCAGTTTGCGAGGCTCGGGCCCAGTTGCTACACCAAGTAGAAAGGGAGTACTCATAACTTTAACTTCTTAGTCATTAAAATCATTCAACTTACTTGAGACTTAATCACAGAATGCTTTTCTACCAACATTTTTATGATCGGTGTAAGTAATATTTCCATCGCAAACGCCATTTTATCTGCCGGTATAATGAGCTGATTAGATTTTATACTAAAAGAGTTTTGTATCCTTTCTCGAAGTTCGTCAATGCCCAATGTGAACTTTTCAGGTCTGCGCAAATGTACGATAACCAAACTTTCAGCTAAAGTAGGAATTTCCTGTACATCGAATGGATTTGCAGTATCAATTATAGGTACGCGTTGAAAATTAACGTCCGTACGTGAAAATTGAGGCGAAATATAGGTAACGTATTCTGGCATTCGGCGCACAATTGTATTAACAACTTCTTCATGCGTATAACCACGCTCTGCACTATCACGTCGTATTTTCTGAATCCATTCAAGATTTGTAGTAGGCGCAACACCTATTAATAAATCAACATATTGAGCAACATTAAACTTTTCAGTTACCAAACCACCGTGCAGACCCTCATAGAATAATAATTCATTACCCTTAGGTATGGGTTGCCAATCGGTAAATTCTCCACTGCTTAACTCTGGGTAGGGTGCTGCCTCTTCTTCACTATGCAAATAGTTGCGCTTCTCACCTGTTCCCGTTAATGAGTATTCACGAAATAATTTCTCAAGCAGGTCAAAATGATTGGCATCTGGCGAAAAATGCGTCATGCGACGGCCAAATAAATCTGGAATCTTTATGCGCTCATCCATTTCCGCACGGGTAAATTTATGGAAGCTATCGCCTTCGATCACAGCAGACGTTACGCCAAGGTTAGTGAAGATATATTCGAAAGCCTCACGAACAGTAGAAGTGCCAGCACCTGAGGAACCGGTTACAGCAATAATGGGATGTTCAATCGACATGTTCTCATCCTCAACTTATAGTTTTGCTCTACCGTGCCAACTGTTTTAGCCTTAGCATAGGAGATAATTCACGACGAATAGTCGTTCACTTTACCGGTTTCCTGTAGCAAAACGAAATCTGTGTGCTAGCTCAAAGCAAAAATATCTATAACTCTATATATTAGCAATGATTACATTTGTGGCTTAATAGCGTTTATCAAAATAGTTAGATAACTGCATATCAATCTTTGCGGTATCTCCATTATCGAAATTTGACTATTTGCCAATAAAACCAATATTTTGAGCATATCCGCAGCTATTTCGAATGAGTAAATAGTGTGATTAGGAGTATCAGTTGATCACAGCACGACAATACACACGTGAATTCATCAGTCGATTTATTCCTTATTTGAATTGGATTGGCGAATTAAGAAATCCTCAAACCATAGTAAAAGACTGTCTTGCAGGCTTAACGGTTGCCTTGGTATTAATTCCGCAATCCATGGCCTATGCACAACTGGCCAATCTTCCTGCGTATTATGGCCTTTATGCCTCTTTCTTACCGGTAATTATTTCTGCTCTTTTTGGTTCTTCTCGACAACTTCAGACTGGTCCAGTAGCAGTAGTTTCACTAATGACTGCTGCAGCATTGGAACCTTTAGCCACTGCAAACCCTGAAGGTTATTTAGTTTATGCCGCTGTGCTCGCCTTCATTGTTGGAATCTTTCAAATATCACTGG
>CAYXVH010000280.1:0-5042 GCA_964468615.1 uncultured Thiotrichales bacterium
TAACATCTTCAAATACAGGGACTTTAACGGTGAAATCTTTTCTTCCTAATTGAGCTACTGCTTTAATTAACTCAATTACTGAATCATTGAGTTGTTCATTTTCCTTTTCTGATTCGGAGAGTTGTGTAACTTTCTCATCTAATAATTTATCAAATGATGTGGATAGCTCTCCTAATTCGTCTTTTCGTTCTGTATGTACTCGAGCTGATAGATCTCCTTGATTTACTGCATGTATCGTATCTAATAGTTTATTAATTGGTTTTCTGATTGAATCACCAAAGTAATAGAGTAATGAAGAGATCAATACTGCAATTGCAAGCAATAAAACAGAAACTATAATAGTTGTAACGATAGTATTTTTCTCAAGTACAGCCTGGTTTTGAGTAATACTCAATTTAGAGGATTGACCCATTTCATCAAACATAGGGCCCAGCATAAAATCGTAAAGCTCTGTATATTCATTAGCATTACGTTTGTTAGTTACAATTTCGTCTACAATATTAATGTAACTGTTAATTTTATTTGTTAAGAAAATTCTATCTTTTGTATTTAAAGATGTTGTTTTTAATTCAGAGTTAAATATTTTAGCCTCAAGTTTTAGATCTTCAAAAGATTCAGTTAAATCAATAGATTGTAAAATATGTTTTTCATGCGAACGTAATTTTGCAATTGAGGTAAATAATTTTGGATTTGTTGAAGATTTAGTATTAGTCTCAATAGAACTAATTGAATCATTAGCCTTAAGTCGAAGTCCCTCTGAATTGGTGAAGCCAACTAGTTGATTAAACTTAACAATGTCAGAAAATGATGATTTATAGTTTTCTACAACAGCTGATGCTTGCGTAATCAGCTGAGATATGTAATTAGTAGGCATTTCAACCTCATTGATAACTATTTCTTTGGAAATTGACGCATCAATTGTGCCACCTAAAGTACGCAGCTCTTCCATATTCTTTTCCAGCAGCTGTACATGTTTAGCATGTTCATCAAGAGGAGCATTGTTATAAGTTTGGCCTGTTGATGCAGAAATGCTTAATAAAAAATCTTTTTCAAAACGCCTAACCTTGAAATAGTTCTTTTGAGCATCACTGATAAGTTGTCCATATTCAATAAATAAATTGGTTCGCTCTGTAGATGCTCGAGCCTTATTTACAATGAACCAGTAAGTTGCAGTTGTAGCAATAAAACCTATCGCAACGGTTATAAATAGTATTGTTAGCTTTTTATTTATTGATATGTTTGAAATTAAATTCGAATTGATCATAGTAATGTCCTGTTGAGGCGCCTGATATATAAATAGAATTAAGTTTTTAAGGATTGAATGAATAAAGGAAAATTAATACATGCCCATATACGCTCATCGTGCGTATAAGCATATTCTACGTATTCGCGTATTGACTCAGGTAAGTTAGAGTAATCGTTTAGTTTTTCATCGTTACTAACACTAACAAGCATCGGTAATTGCTTGAGGAGCAATCCAATAGCATCTTCACCTTTACCAATAATTATAACGTTACTGCCGTTGATATTATAATTTGTGATTTCACCGCTTATGGTTTTTTCCAAATCAATTATCGGGATAATATCTCCTCGAATATTCGCAACACCTAGAATCCAATCGATTGCTAATGGAATAGGGAATACAGTATTATCTTCGACTAATTCGCTAGGGGTATTTTTGTCAATCAGAATGTGTAAAGTGTTGCATTTAATTCCGTACAACTGGTTGCTTTGACTTGCTTCATTCTTTTCTGGAGCAGCTTTGTAAGCAGCTTCAAGTTTTTCAATAAGCTTTTCATTTTCTTTTAACCAAACTGATCCAGTGTTAGCTGAGTTAGCCACACCAATGATTTCATTTATGTTTGTATTAGAAATCTTATCCATCAGATATGCTTATTAATTTCCGTCATAATTTGATCGGGGGTAAAGGGTTTTCCAACTAACGCTTTTCCACCTTGTAATTCTGCCCAGACGCGATCTGCTTTTTGGCATTTCCCAGTTACAAAGACTATAGGTATGTTTTTAGTTTCTTTGTTAGCAATAATTTCACGGCATGCTTCAAATCCATCTTTGTTATTCATGATTACATCCATAAATATTAAATCAGGGTGAGTGCTTGCTGCTTTATCTATTGCTTCTTGACCAGATATTGCCGTAACGACTTGGTGTCCAGCATTTGTGACAATAGCCCTTAATACTTCTAAATCTGGTTTAGAGTCATCTACGATTAATACTTTACTGCTCATAATGTCTTGTCCTAATTAGATAAGAAATCCAGCCACTATTTTTTCAAATTTTTCGTGTTCAACTGGTTTTGTTAGGTATGAATCACAACCTGCTAACTTTCCTTTAACTTTATCGAATGGTGAAGAGCGACTGGTTAACATTACAACAGGGATATTTTTAGTAGCCTTGTTACGCTTAATTAATTTACAAACCTCGTAGCCATCTATTCCAGGCATAACTACATCAAGAAATATAAAATCAAAGCGGCTGTTTTGAAGTAAAAAAATTGCTTCGCGCCCGCTTGAAGCATGCTGGACCTCATAATCCATAAGGCGCAGTTTCATATCTAATGCTTTTCTTACTGGTAAGCTATCATCAACGATCAGTACATTACGTTTGTTTCGCCCATTATCTTTACTTGGTTCGTTACCAATAAATGTCTCTAATTCTTGATTTGAAAGTTCAGATTTATAGTTACGTATGCTTGAATGGATTGTCTCTGATTCAATTTCTTCAGTGGGCTCTTCAATGCGCAACTCAGGTGCATATTTGAAATTCTTAACAGTAACTTCATCTAGACACTTAAGAATACGGGTAGGAAAAAATGGTAACGATGTATTGCTGTATTGTTCTTTAATATTATTGTTTCGACTAGCAAATACCGTTGCACACATACTAATGCCATTGCTGCCTACATATTTTTCGTTCCATTCGTCTGTAGCTGCAGGGTTATCTGCATTAACGATTAAAATATCAGTTTCATCGTCATCTTCTAGACCAGATAAAGAATAAGTACGCGCACGTCCTTCTGTGATGGCTAAAATGCGTTTTAGCACATTGTGATCTTTAAGTTGAATCCCGCAAAGTTTGATACGGAACGACCTTGTCATTTCATTCACTTTAGCTTCCTTGCGGAGTGAAATTTATAAATATTATTTTCACCAATGGCCACCCGTCAGTGTGTATAAGAGATTTTTATGGACTGTAATCCCATTATTATTTTTGTGACGTGGATCCCGCTTAAGCGGGACACTTTTTCAGATATAGGGCTTTTAGTACCGTTGGTCATGACGGCACTGATTTTGCTTGAGGCTAGAAAATTAGCAGCGATAGGATGTTATAAATGGTTGTTTTTGCAGGGTTCAGAAGGACTCGAACCTACAATCAGTGGATTATGAGTCCTTACCGGTGAGTCGGGTACCACACATTTCAAGCATCCAAAATAGGCAAATATTTAATGCTTAATGAATACAACAAACCATTAGAAACACCTATATGAAATGCTCTAATAGAAGCTTGTGACTAGTGGGATTGGTGGGCCCTCGCAGACTTGAACTGCGGACCTGCCGATTATGAGATCGCTACGTCAAGACTGTAACTCTGCAAGTTATGTGGGTGTACAGCACCAGTTCAATTTCACTCTTACCAGTTTCGTTATCAGACGGGGCTTGGTTCGTATCGGAATCCAAATATCCAGCGTCACTTATTCATAAGTGCACATAAACACGGATTTTCTTTCCAAACTCATACCACCCTGAATTTGAGTTCACTACAAAAGTCGCTTTCGGCCAATAGCGGACATAACGCCTGCTTAAGCGCCTTGTTATGTCTCGTCTGTTGTTGCCGCTTTATCGTCGCTGCCCGTTATAGATTGAACGGTCTGCGGCTGACTATCAACTAATTTTTCTTTTTGCAGGCGCTTCTCTTCCTTCTTTTTCTTTTTCGCGATTTCTTTCTGGCGTTTTTCAAATGTGTAATTGGATTTAGCCATTCGTTTTCTCTTCTATATAATTTTAGGATTGGTGCAGTTAAAACACTGAATGTTTCAACTGATTGCGCTCTTTATTGCACTTAACAATATCAAAATTTCGTAAAGCAATTGGGTCAATAGCTACTATATGTCATTTCTGAGACACTACAACTATCTTACAAAAATAGAGTTTATTATGATTGCAAAAACAACTACAAAGAAGTCGACAAAGAAGACCACGATAGCTAGCGTAAAACAGGGCTTGACTGCTTTAAGAAAGATAGCTGCGAAAGATGTAGCTGCTTTGAAAAAAATGGCTGCGAAAGATGTGGCTATTTTGGAAAAAAAGATAGCTCAGCTAAAAGCGAAGAGCAAGAAAGAAGCTGCCGACCTGAAGAAGAAGCTTGTTGCTGCCGAGAAAAAAGCGAAAGCTGAAATTGTTGCATTGAAAAAGGCATCCATAGCATCAAAGAAAGCATACGCATCGTCAAAGAAAAAAGTAACCAAGAGTAAAGCAACTAAGAGGAAAGTGGCAAAAAAGAAGTTACAAACTTGAATTACGAATAAGAAATAATTCCTTTTCTTTTGCGCTAGATTGAATCCACAGCATTTTAAACGACCAAATCGCTGAACTTATGCTCGACAAATATTATGTCCGCTCTGGGTCGTAAGCGATCATTAAACTATGTTCTTTTTGTGATTCCAACCAAGATTCCCCTTAATTCATGTCCTGAATGTTTGCTTTCGGCCAATAGCAGACATAAGGAGTAAAATAATTAGTGCTGTAAATGAATATTATCGGCTCAGACCATCGGATAAATTCTACCCTTTGTTTTTCTAATCAAGTAAGCCACTGATATGACATAAACTCATTTGCTACTGCGTAACTGAAGGTCTGAGGCATAAAAATAAGAAGTGTGATTGAATACATTCAGTTCTGAGGAGCTTTGCACTACACTGAACTTGTTAACTAATTTACTGAGGAGCACCAACTACTGAAAAAAGGCAACCCTATTGAAAAATAGGCGCGCAAAATTACCGGTCTAAGGAAGCAAGCATTCTAAGA
>CAYXVH010000281.1:0-7874 GCA_964468615.1 uncultured Thiotrichales bacterium
ATTTGAATGCCTAATAATTGCCCTAATTGCGCGTTATTTCCTAGCTGTGGATGTGCATCTAAGGGCAAATGATAAGCCAATAAACTAATGTTATTTTGCAGTAACGCCGCAATGCGCTTGCGCTTTATACCTACAATACGAGCATCTTCATTCCTCCAAAAGTAACCATGATGAACCAAAATAGCGTCTGCATTTTTTTCGCAAGCGAGATCAATTAAAGCCTGGCTTGCGGTAACACCAGTGATTACACTATGTACTTCGCTCTTACCTTCAACTTGCAATCCGTTAGGACAGTAATCTTTAAATCGGTCTATCTGTAAAAAAGTATTTATGTATTCTGTAAGTTCTTCTAACGACGCCATAATAAACACGAAAATTATATTGTAGTGGCTAGGTTAACGCACTGATGAAGATTCGCAAGCTATTGCTATTCGTATTGCAAGCCGCTGCAGTCGGCGTGCTCGCAGCAGTGCTGCTGTTAATTTTCTTGCCTGGTTACATCATTGATAAGCGACCGGTTGTAGAGTTTTTACAAGACGACTCTAATCGTCCCGCCAATATTGGCTCAGGCCCTGTTTCCTATGCAGAAGCAGTACGTCGCGCCAGTCCAGCTGTGGTAAATATTTATACAAGTAAACATGTGGTTGCTAATCCCAGCCCACTTTTTGACAACCCAACTATCCGCCGTTTTTTTGGCGATCGGAATCGATCGCGAGAACGCACACAAACAAGTTTGGGCTCAGGCGTGATCATGAGCGCGCAGGGTTATGTACTTACCAATTATCACGTCATCGAAAATGCAGATGAGATAGAAGTATTCCTAGCCGATGGAAACACCGTTCCTGCTAACGTGTTAGGTGCCGATCCAGAAACCGATTTAGCCGTACTCACTATTGCCGTAGATAGCTTACCTGGCATTGTGATTAGTGACACAACCAAATTAGAGGTGGGTGATGTGGTACTCGCCATAGGTAATCCATTTGGATTTGGCCAAACGGTTACCCAAGGAATTATCAGTGCTACAGGTAGGGACCGCTTAGGTATAAATACTTTTGAAAATTTTATCCAAACCGATGCTGCAATCAACCCAGGTAATTCTGGCGGTGCATTAATTAATGCTTACGGTGAGCTGGTTGGCATTAATACCGCAATTTTTTCTAAGTCCGGCGGTTCACAAGGCATAGGATTTGCAATACCAATTGGCCTAGCCAGCGATGTAATGTCGCAGATTATTAAACATGGTCGTGTTATTCGTGGCTGGCTAGGTTTAGAGCTGCAAAACCTCTCTCCACAACTTGCTGAATCCTTTGGCCTAATTGATCGTACCGGTGTACTCGTTGCGGGCGTGGTTCGACAAAGCCCAGCATATAAATTTGGCATCCGACCTGGAGATATTATTTTAAGTTTTAATGACAAAGCCATTCGTGATGCAAAAACCATTCAAAATGAAATTGCCAGTAGCAAACCCAGCACTGAAGTCACAATAAGCGGATTACGCCGTGGCAAAATATTTGAAGTTCAAACTAAGATTGGGCAACGCCCTGTTTACAGATAAACAAAAATGTAAATTATTATGAAAACGCAGAACTTAGTACTCTTATAAAAGCTTGGTTTTCTTCCTCTGTTCCAACCGTTACTCGCAAACAATTTTCCAACAGATCGTTATTGGAAACATTTTTAATGATAATTTTATTATCTAATAAGTTCTGATAAACACTATCTGCAGTGCCACTCAAAACTTTAAACAGAATAAAATTTGCCTCACTTGGAAAAACTTTTATATTTTCTATAGCTTGTAGTGCGTTCGATAACACTTCGCGCTGCTGACAAATTTGTTTAGCCTGCTGATCAAAAACGGTAATATTTTGCAAGGCAATTGTTGCACTCGCTTGCGTCAAAGCATTGATGTTATACGGCAAGCGCATTTTGTTTAATTCATCCATCCATTGCCCATCACCCAGCATCCAACCTAAACGCAGACCTGCTAAGCCCATTTTTGAAACCGTGCGCATCATTAATGCATGAGGGTAACGCTCTACCAATGACATCATTGAATATGCGGCAAACGGTGAATAAGCTTCATCAATTACCACCAAGCCTGTCGCCTGTTTGATAATTTCTTCAAGCTGATCTTTTGGCCAAAGTGTGCCAGTAGGATTGTTTGGGCAGGCCAAAAAAATAGCGGCCGGTTGGTGCTCTTGTATCGCCTTTTCAAGCAGATCCATTTGCAAGGTAAAACTATCTTGCTGCAATGGCACTTCTACAACATTCACCCCTACATATTCAGCGATAAGCTTATACATAGAAAAGCTCGGTGTTACTGTAAGAATACTTGCATTCGGCTTTGCGATTGCCATCACTAATAATTGGATCAGTTCGTCTGAGCCATTACCAAACATTAATTCAAGTTTTGGCGAAAGTGAAAATGCTTGTTGAAATATTTTCTTAAGTTCAGCTGCTTGTGGATTTGGATAACGGTTCAACTCAAGCTGTTTTAATTCTGTTATCCACTGCTCTTTTAACGCCGCAGGAAAAACATAAGGATTTTCCATCGCGTCTAATTTAATCAGACCGCTAGAATCTGCTACATGATAAGCCTGCATATTTGCAAGCTCAGCACGAAGTATTTTATCTGGAGAAATGCTCACTTAATTTAAAACAAATAGCTTAATTATTTGCCGCGGTATTCAGCTGACCTAGCGTGTGCAGTCAAACCCTCACCATGGGCTAATGTCGATGCCACCGCACTAAGTTTATTCGCACCCTGTTTAGAACAGTTCACGACACTGGTACGTTTTTGAAAATCATACACACCAAGTGGCGAAGAAAATCTCGCAGTACCTGCTGTGGGTAAAACATGATTAGGTCCCGCACAATAATCTCCAAACACCTCTGGAGAATAGTGGCCTAAGAATACAGCGCCTGCGTTACGAATTTTTTTTAACAACACTTCTGGTTCAGCAACACAAAGCTCTAAATGTTCAGGTGCAATTTGATTTGAAAGTTCTGCAGCTTCATCGAGACTCTTAACCTGTATAAAAGCTCCGAAATTATTTATAGAGTCAGAGATAATTTCGGTACGATCGAGATCTTTTAATAACCGTTCCATTTGCTGCTGCACTTGATCAAAAAAAGTTGCATCGGTGCAAATCAACATTGCTCGTGCATTGGCATCATGTTCTGCCTGGGAAAATAAATCCATCGCTACCCATTCAGGGTTTGCGCTGTCATCACAAATAACCAATACTTCTGAAGGTCCGGCAATCATGTCTATACCAACTTGCCCGAAAACTTGCTGCTTAGCGCTAGCAACATAAGCATTCCCAGGACCAACAATTTTATCGACCTTAGGAACCGTTTCGGTACCATAAGCAAGTGCCGCTACCGCCTGCGCACCGCCAACAGTGAATGCACGATCCACACCCGCTATCGATGCAGCCGCCATTACCATGTCGTTCACTTCGCCATTCGGTGTAGGAACTACCATTATAATAGAATCTACTCCAGCCACACTGGCAGGAATTGCATTCATCAATACAGAAGATGGATAAGCCGCCTTACCGCCCGGCACATAGACACCCACTTTTTCTAATGCACTAACCACCTGCCCAACTTCATTTCCATCTTCGTCTTGGGTAGACCAGGACTGAAGGCTTTGCTTTTCAGCATAATCACGAATCCGTTTTGCTGCGGCTTCTAATGCTTGACGTTGTTCTTCGCTAATTCGTGTTAGCGCCGCTTGCATTTGCTTTTTGGAGACCTCTAACTCAGAGACTTGTGCAGCACTGACTTGATCAAACTTTTTAGTAAAGGCAAGTAATGCTTGATCGCCATTCTCTCGAATATCTTGAATGATCGCTTCTACAGTTTGGCGCACGTCATTTTCTGCCGTCTGATTTTGTTGCAGCAAATTTTTAAAGAGCACAGAGAAGTCTGCGTCTTGAGAAGAAAGACGGCGTATATCCAACATATGTTTTAAACTAAAGGAGTTAGGCCGCGCTTGCTGCAGACTTAGAATGTCGTCGTTCGCGAACTGCATTTGCAAGAGTATGCAATAAAGTCTCAGTATCCTCCCAACCTAAACATGCGTCGGTAATACTTTGACCATAGACAAGGTCTTGTCCGGGCTTGGCGTTTTGACGGCCAGCAACCAAATGACTTTCAATCATCAAACCAAAAATACGCATATCTCCAGCACTGAGTTGTTGAGAAATAGAATCACCCACCTCAACCTGTTTATCATGTTGCTTCAAACTGTTTGCATGACTAAGGTCCACCATAATACGAGCAGCTAAACCCGACTTTTCCAGTAAAGCTGAAGCCTCATTGATGCTTTCGGGACTATAATTAGGCTGACCGCTACCACCTCGCAAAATGATATGACAATCTTTATTGCCTGCAGTAGAAAAAATCGCAGACTTACCTTCTTTGGTAACCGATAAAAAGTGATGCGGATTCATAGCCGAACCAATTGCATCTATTGCAACCTGCAAACCACCGTCAGTTGCATTTTTAAAACCAACCGGACACGACAAACCCGATGATAATTCTCGGTGCACTTGGCTTTCAGTTGTGCGCGCTCCAATCGCTCCCCAACTCACCAAATCGGCAACATATTGCGGGCTAATTAAATCTAAATACTCTGTGCCTGCAGGCATTCCTGATTCATTTAGATCTAGCAACAACTTACGCGCTACACGCAAGCCTTTATTAATTTCAAAGCTATCATCTAAATTAGGATCATTAATTAGACCCTTCCAGCCCACTGTGGTGCGTGGCTTTTCAAAATACACGCGCATGACGATCATTAAATCACCTGCCACTTCATCACGTACTTTTGCTAATCGTATTGCATATTCACGTGCGGCGTCTGGGTCATGAATCGAACACGGCCCAACAATTACCAGTAAGCGGTCATCTTCGCCATGTAAGATTTTTTGCGCTGCACTGCGTGCAGTAAACACGCATTGAGCTGATTTTTCGCTTACGGGAAGCTCTTGGTGTAGCTCAGAAGGCGCAATAACCTCTTTAGTTTCTACTATTCTGAGATCGTCCGTTTGATGTTGCATAATGATCTTACCTGACCTAAAAATCTCTTGGAATTTCTATAAGAATATTCTCTTGAAAATACTATGGTTTCTCGACAGCTAGTCTGAATTCTTCAATTAATGGTTTAAGTGTAGCAGATTTTATCTTCATTGCTGCTTTGTTGACGATCAGACGCGAGCTGATATCTGCAATATGCTCGCTAGCCACGAGTCCATTTGCTTTCAGTGTGCTACCGGTTGCCACCAGGTCGACGATACAATCCGCCAAACCCAATAACGGCGCGAGCTCCATGGAACCATAAAGCTTTATCAGTTCTACTTGCTGACCTTTAGAAGCAAAGTAACGACGCGTGCTTTGTAAATATTTTGTGGCGACCCGCATGCGACGGCTTCCAGCAGCCTTACCCTCAACCCTTGCAACCATCAATCGACACTTTGCAATGCCAAGATCCAGTGGTTCATAAATCCCGTCCCCACTAAATTCCATTAAAGTATCTTTACCGACCACACCCAATTCTGCCGCACCGTATTGCACATAGGTAGGTACGTCCGTTGCACGAATAATTAATAAACGAACATCTGGTTTATTGGTTGACAACACCAACTTGCGCCCATCTAACTCTTTTTGCGCAACCGTGATGCCGATTTTTTCCAACAGCTCGCGACACTCGTCAAAGATGCGTCCTTTGGATAAAGCTATCGTAGTGAACTGTTTGTTTGCTTGTGCAGACATGAATAAATATTTTTATTTAATGAGGTACACGACGAATATTTGCGCCTAGCTGTGCTAACTTCTCTTCGATACATTCATACCCACGGTCGATATGATAAATGCGATCGACAATGGTTTGCCCTTCCGCTACCAAGCCTGCCAAAATTAAACTTGCTGATGCACGAAGATCAGTCGCCATGACTGGTGCAGCAATCAATTTATCTACCCCAGTTACTATTGCCGTATTACCTTCTACCTTAATATTTGCCCCCATGCGTTGCATTTCTTGCACGTGCATAAAGCGGTTTTCAAAAACGGATTCGGTAATCGCACAAGAGCCTTCAGCAATACAATTTAGTGCGGTGAACTGCGCTTGCATATCTGTTGGAAATGCAGGATAGGGTGCAGTACGTAAATTAATACTCTTTGGACGACGGCCGCGCATATCAATTTCAATCCAATCATGCCCACTGCTAATCGTGGCACCTGCTTTATCAAGTTTTTGCAATACCGATTCTAAGATTTTTGGCTGGGTATCTTTTAATTTTACGTGCCCACCAGTAATCGCTGCAGCGACTAGAAAAGTTCCTGTCTCGATACGATCTGCTAATACACTATAGTGACAACCTTTCAATTCCTTCACACCATGTATCGTGATGGTATCGGTTCCTGCTCCTTCAATATTAGCGCCCATAGCAATTAAACAATCTGCTAAATCAGTGACTTCAGGCTCGCGTGCTGCATTTTCGATTATGCTGGTACCATCTGCCAGCGTTGCCGCCATCATTAAATTTTCCGTACCGGTTACAGTAACCATATCCATTACCAAGTGCGCACCTTTTAAGCGCTTGGCACTTGCATGGATATAACCCGCCTTGACTTCGATTCTTGCACCCATGGATTCCAAACCACGCAAATGCATATTCACTGGACGAGAACCAATTGCACAACCACCTGGTAACGATACTACTGCATGACCAAAACGCGCGAGCAATGGTCCTAATACCAATATCGATGCACGCATGGTTTTTACCACATCGTAATGTGCGAAAAACTCCTGAATCGTACTGGTATCCGTCTCAATATTCATATACTCATCGATGGTGAGCGAAACCCCCATGCGACCGAGCAACTCCATGGTAGTAGTAACGTCCTGCAAGTGCGGCACGTTGGCAATTTGCATTGGACCTTCGGCCAATAAAGTTGCAGCTAATATGGGTAGCACTGCATTTTTTGCGCCTGAGATCCGCACATCACCCAGCAAAGGCTTGCCGCCTTCAATTAATAATTTTTCCATACGTTACAGTGAGGAGATTGAGTTAAGAGGTGTTCGATTAATGAAGGTAGGGATCTTAACGAACCCACCTGCTAGTTGCTAGCCAAGAGTGGACTTTTTACTTAGCTGGTACTGATATTAAGCACATCCTGAAGCTTGTTGATCTCAACCAGCTTTTGAGCCTTCTTGGTTGCATTCTTAAATATAAGATCTTTGTTATTACAATGCGCCCAACGCGACCAGGCAACCATTAGTGCTAAACCACCACTATCAAATTTCTTTGCAGCACCGATATCTATTTCTAAACTATCCTCGAACACATCAAGCAATGACTTTCGCGCCTGTTTCCAAATTTCAGGAACACTCGCAAAAGTTAGGTCTCCTGTGACACTAAATCGACCTGGCTCTATATATTTAAAATTGGACACCTGCATCTAAACCAGTAATTACGACAATAATTATTCAGCCACTACTTCTGCAACTTCATCTGTTGCGCCAAACTGATTGGTATTAACCAAGCGCTCAATTAAGGCATCCAAGGAAGTCTCTCTAATCTCTTGACCAAAACTAGTGCGGAAATTTTTAACCAAACTTAAGCCGTCAACCGCTAAGTCAAATACTTTCCATTCAGTTTGTTTATTTCTACGAAATATATACGCAACCTGTAAAGGTGGCTTACCGGAGCCTACATCAAGCTCAGATTGCACGGTGTAATACTTCCTTTGTTCTTTATCGCGCGCAGGAAGCACATTCACTTTTGCATGCCCATAGTCCACCAATGATTTAGCATAAGTGCGAATCAACATATCTTTAAATTCGGCAATGAAACTTGCGCGTT
>CAYXVH010000282.1:0-8127 GCA_964468615.1 uncultured Thiotrichales bacterium
TTGGTATATGGTATTTTACACTGATATTTTTAGATGTAATTTCCTCACTATTTAGATAGAGACTTTACTTTAGTAAAAAAGTTTCACGGGGAACAGGTTCAAGCATGGCAATGCTTGTTTATACGCTACTAGATTCAAATGCTATACTTAAGTACGTGTCACTAAGCCCATCTGTGATTAATTTAAACAATAACAATATTATGAATCATTTATCTATTACTAAATTAATTACTAGAACTATATGCTATTTTTTCTTATTTTTTCTTATTGTTTTTTGTTGCCTCCTGTTCGCAGGCTTACTACGGTGCTTTAGAGAAAGTTGGTATACACAAACGGGACATCATGGTCGATCGTGTTCAAGAAGCTAAACAATCGCAGCAAGATGCCAAAGAACAATTTCAATCTGCTTTAGAAGAATTTAGTTCTGTCGCAAATTTTCAGAGCGGTAATTTAGAAATACTTATAAAAAGCTTAATAAAGAATTACAAAAGAGTGAAGCACGTGCAGAGGATGTAACTACAAGGATAGACAGTGTAGAAGATGTGTCGATTGCTTTGTTTAAAGAATGGGAGCAAGAATTAGATCAATATGAAAGTCAGAAGCTGCGTAAGCAAAGTGAGCAGCAACTAAAAGATACTAAAATTCGCTATCAGCAGCTGATGGTAGCGATGCGTTTAGCGGAATCGAGAATAGAGCCAGTATTAAAACCGTTCAGAGACCAAGTGTTGTTTCTGAAGCATAACTTAAATGCAAAGGCAATTGCATCATTGCGTGGTGAGCTCGTTCAAGTTGAGTCTGATACAGATAAACTGATAAAAGAGTTAGAAGCCTCAATAGCTGAAGCAGATCGCTTCATTCAAGAAACCGGAATTTAATCTCATAAAATGTAGCTAATATTTATTTTATAACTATCTAAAATAATCTAACTTGGTAACTTATCCGCCCATTACGTTATATCGTCCTTTTATCTCTATTGCCTAAAGCGGCATATTATGTGCTTGATATAGTGCAAGCCCATTTCACAACTGGGGTGCATTGTGAAAATTCTAATATCGCCGATATTTTATCTTGTTAAGATTCTGCTCTTAATTTTTGCATCTACAGTTGTAGTAGCTGACAATCTTCCCTCTAAAATTGTTGATTTTACAAATAATGCTGCAATTGATCAGTGTGTTAAAAATGTAAATCAAACTGCTGATGATGGTCTTGATACTGCAGCTCGTCTCTATCAAACTGGAATGTGTCATTTCTGTGTGGATTGCAAATTTGAAGCAGATAATGGACAGCTGTTTCTCGTTAATGAGATGAATGATGGATTATTGCAGGGGGAACTCACGGATGAAGCTTATGAGACTGCGCATAGTCTTATTTCGCAAGCCGCTAGCCTAGGTAATCATAAAGCATATTATGGTTTAGCTGTTTTATTGTATGCATCAGATTTAACTAAAAATCGACTGTCTAAGATTGAAATTTCAAAATTTAAAACTGATTTATATAGAAATACTGTAAAAAATGAAAAATTGACAGATGAAGTATTACAACAATCAATTGATGAAATTACTAAGCGTATATATGAAAAAAGCAACAAGCTAGGTTTTTCGCCTGAAATTCATAAACATTTGTTAGTAGCAGCAATGCAGGGTTATATGCCTGCACAATTTGCTTTAAGCGAAGTATATTTCAGGGGTATTGGGGTTACGCCAGATGAAGTGCAAGCTTATGCTTGGGCGGCAACAGCTGTAGCACAAAATCCACCTTTTGGAAGTTTTCGCCGT
Organism: uncultured Thiotrichales bacterium; assembly: GCA_964468615.1. Taxonomy (GTDB): domain Bacteria; phylum Pseudomonadota; class Gammaproteobacteria; order UBA4575; family UBA4575; genus JABDMD01. Next base: position 1,776 of record CAYXVH010000282.1, read on the forward strand.
GATGAAAAAGCAGTAAATTTAGAGCATGTAAAATTAAATGAAGCAGAGGCAATTGCCGAAGAGTATATGAAAAAGTATACAAATATATTTGATAGTTCTTCGGTAACAGTAATGCGTTAATCTACTAGTATATAGTTGATAGATCTTCTTCTTGAAGTGAATCCACTTCTCTTTGAATTATGGTTCTCGAAAACGTCTCATCGATCTCTAAAAATACTATCTGCATTATTTGCATGAATTCTGATTTTTCATTTGTAAGCAATGGCCTATTAAATTTTGTTTTATACAACTTAGCAATGTTGGTGATGAGTATTTTTAGACGGTGTAATGCATCTTGATTGGTTTCACCACGAATGTTATCTGTTGCCCAGGTGATAATGTCTCTTACATGCATTAAGTCTGTACGAGTGCGGTCCAAAATTTCAGGTAAATATCCTAATCCTGAAAAGGATGCTTTAGCTTTTAATAACGGCACGCCAAAAGTGGGTAGAGTATGCAAGTCATGTAGGACTTTATTGATATCTTCTGCTGTGGTATCGAGTTGGTCTGCGGTTAATTTAGCTTGTGGTATATCTAAGCTGCTTTTAACTATAGCGTGATAATCTTCGATATAGGTTTCAATTCGCTTGATAAACTCATCAACAATGTATCTTCGCTCAGCCAGAATTTTGCGAATTGCTTTGGCTGAATACGCATCAAGTGAGTGATGTTTTACCTTATATATAGGCATTGAAATACGTGTGAATGCTGATCTATTAATAAACAGTATAACGCTTATTTTACACTATTCCATTTGGTTTTTAGAGTGCCTGCTAATTCAGTAGATTGATTACAATATTTTGCAAGCTTGCTGCGTTTGCTTGATCAGCAGGCAATGCTTCTCCAGCCGTTATTTTGATTTTTGCTAATAATCTACGTGGAAACCCGCTCAGCGGTTTGCCATGTTTATTGCTAAAAAAGCTACCCCACATACCCTTTAGTGCTACAGGTATCACCTGCACTGGTGTTTCTTTGAGTATGCGATCAATGCCTGATTTAAAATCATCTACTTTGCCATCTAAAGTAAGCTTTCCTTCAGGGAAAATTCCAACCAAATTTCCCATTTCCAGTTCTTTGGCTATCTGCTTATAGGCTTTTTCTAAGAGTTCAGGGTTTTCTTTTTTTGGTGCTATAGGTATAGCGCCTGCAGTTTTGAATATGAAACTTAAAAAAGGAATGTTAAAGATTTTATGATACATCACGAAGCGAATTGGTCGACGTACGCAGCCGCCAATAATTAGCGCATCCATAAAACTAACATGGTTGCATACAACAATCGCTGCGCCTTCTTCAGGAATATTGTCTAGATCTTGAGTTTTAACGCGGTAAACAAGATGCACTAAAATCCAAACGACGAAACGCATAAAGAATTCGGGAATTAGCGTGTATATATAAATTGCGACTACCGCATTCAGTATTGCTGCGATTAAAAATAACTGAGGTATGGAGAGCCCAGCTTTGGTAAGGGCGATTGCATATAATCCAGCCGCAATAATAAACAATGCGTTTAATATATTATTACCAGCAATAATGCGGGAACGACGTTTGGGGTTGGAGCGTGCTTGAATTAAGGCATATAAGGGCACGATATAGATGCCGCCAAAGCCTCCTAGTAAAAAGATATCTAGGATTAGACGCCAATTGGCGCGGTTAATTATAAATTCTTTAAATCCGACTAGCTCTGTTGCTGTGTGGCCGGTTGTCGCAAAAAATAAGTCTGCTCCAAAAATAGTGAGTCCAATAGAACCGATAGGCACAAGACCCAATTCGATTGTGCGGTTGGAGAGTCGCTCACAAGTTAATGAGCCAATCCCAATGCCAACACAAAAAAGCGCCAGAAAAAAAGTCACGACTTGTTCATTAGCTCCTAATGAAAGACGTGTGAAATTAGGTAATTGTGTAATGTATGTTGAACCGAGAAACCAGAACCATGAAACGCCTAATACAGAGTTAAATACAGTTCTGTTTTCTCTTAACGCATTTAGGTTGTTGTATGTTTCAGATAAGGTATTCCATTTAAGCTTTAGGTTAGGGTCAACCGCAGGGGCAAGGGGGATTTTTAAACTGCTTATATAACCTAGTGTTGCTAGCATTAATATTGCGCAAGGAACTAATAGTTTAGCACCTGACCACATGCCGATTAAAATTCCTCCTAGCATCGTGCCTAGTAAAATCGCACCAAATGTAGCAGTTTCGACTAGTGCATTGCCTCCTACGAGCTCATTTTTCTTAAGGTGTTGCGGAATAATGGAATACTTAATTGGCCCAAATAGTGAAGACTGTGTACCCATTAAAAACAACGCAAATAAAAGTAGTGGAATATTTTGAAAATAAAATCCAAATGCTGCGACAAGCATTATGAAAATTTCTACTAATTTAATACGTCTGATTAATAATGATTTCTCATAGCAATCTGCAATTTGCCCGGCTAATGCAGAAAATAATAAATACGGTGTTATAAATAGAATAGCTGCTAGGTTAATAATATTAGTAGAATCATTAGAGCCTGAATAGCTGCTTTGAAATGCTATGAGAATGAATAATGCATTTTTAAACACATTATCATTGAAGGCGCCGAAGAACTGTGTCAGAAAGAAAGGACGAAATCGATTTTCTTTAAGTAGTTGAAATTGGCTATGTGAATTAACTTCTAGTTCTTTAGGCAAATGATTAGTGGCAACATGCTTGGCCAAACTTTTTTAGACGCCAGTAATTATAGGGCCAAGGGGTTAAAAACCCTATTAAAAGCATAATTGGGATCACCCACCAAACTAATATTGCCCCACCGGTTAAAAAATAATCGCTTATATTCATGGCGACTTCCATTGAAATCATAGAAATAAAGCTCATACCTAATGCTGTATTGAGTGCTTGTTTAAACTCCATGCCTTTCTTGTTAAGTATAATAGTTTCCAGAATTACACTAGTGATTAGACCATTGATGATAGCTAGTATGAGTATAAATAGAGGTTTGAGGTTGAAATGGGTGAATTGAAAAAAGGCAATGGTGCCAAAATCACCGATAGAACAACCAATCAAACACCACATCGTGTTGTAAGCACTCTGTTTCCAGATTTGCAGACTATTCCAGAATGTCATTAGTTAGTGGTAATTAAGTAGTAGAATACAATAGACAATAAAAAAGCGTGGCAAAATTATTCGCCACGCCTGTTTATGAAAAAGTCTGGATTATGATTTGTAATCAGGATTGATTGCGCCTTGGTCAAAGTCCACTTCAACTTCCAAATCCGTTTTTAAACGTGACTGACAAGCAAGAATATAATTGCTTTTTAACATATCACCATCCAGTGTGTATGCGAAGTCAGTTAATTCTTTGATCTTGCCGCTCACTAGCTTGGCACGACAAGAACCACATGAGCCAACTTTGCAGTCGCAAGGCCAATCAATACCGGCGTTCTTAGCAGCTTGCAGAAGATTGATGCCGCCTTTGACCTCAAAAGTTTGCCCAGTGTTTTTTATCGTAACCGTAAAGTCCTTATTTTTCCCACCTAATCCAAACATGTTGCATTCTCCTGTAGCGAGGGTTATGGAGCAGCTTTTGTGGTATGCCGCATTCTATTTCTAGTTGAATCATAACGCTTCCAGCCTTTAAGTCGAACATTTTTGGTATAAAATGTTCTGCTACATAGAATAAATTGCCAAATAATGAAGAATAATGTATGTCTGCAGGCTAAGCGCAGCGCTATTCTCCAGTTGAATATCTATATTTAGTTGCGTATCTGAGAGGTCTCTTGAGTAGCTTTGATGAAAAGTTGTGTGGCTTTGTGCATATTATTGTTTTTGTGCTTTTCAGCTGTTGAGTAGTAGTTTAATTTTAAATATTTTGTTTCCACCTAAGTGAGAACAAAATATTTAAAATTAAACTGTAATCAATTACACCAACTATAAAACAACAATGTTCAATATACAGCAGATGGATCTATTAGGTTTTCGAAAAATAGATTTTGCTGTCTTACTGTATGTTGTTTTGGTAACGATTAGTGTTAATAGTTTTCACTCTAAAACGTAAATGCAGTCTGAATATATTTTAGCTAGCAGTTAGATTGCTAAATTATTGGCAAATTCTCGAAATGTATGTCTGTTATTGTAACGTACTGTTTATTAGTGAATTGTTGTAATTTGCTAGCGTTTTCGTAATTTTGGCATTTTGCGATCAACACGTTAAAAGCTTCACTCGTTCTACTTGGTCACTGTTTTATTCTAATAAGACGTTAAAATTCTACTTTTAATCAGTGCATTGGAGTTGCAGTTAAAGGGAATTAAGCGTGACAGATTATTGTCTATGAGCATTGTTGCTCATTGGATATGTCTTTCAGCATGGTTCTTAGTTATAGCTATGCCTACAAAATCTAGTTCAAAATTAGGTGGTTTAAAAAAACTCACTAGCAGTTTGTTGTTGGGTGTGGGGAGTACTGCGCCTATTGAACTAATGTGTCGATTTGATGGGCGAATAATTGAAGCAAACGAAGTTGCACGCACATTAGCAAAATCGTTAAAAGCACCAAAAGTAAATCGTCTTCTCCCTGATGATCATTTTGAGTTAGTGAGTCGGGCATTACATAGTGGTGATGTAATTGTTACAGCGAATCGCATCTACGGGTATGAGTTTGAATGGAAATATTATTTAGATCAAAGAAACAAAGTAATTCGAATTGAAAGTATTAAATATAAACAAGATCTTCAAAATTCAGACACAGTAAATTCAGATTCTATAATTGGTGAAAGTTGGCCAGGTCTTATTGATTCAATTCCGGTTGCGGTATGTGTGACTGAAAACAATAGTGACGAAGTCAAATATATTAACCAGCTTGCACTGCGAATTTTAAGTATCGTTCCAGGGCATGAAACTAAAACTAGATTGCGTGATATTTTTACTGATACAAAGTCGATCAAGAAAATTAATAATTTACTTATTGAGCAAGGATTTGTTAGAGATTTAAGAGTTTCTACTTTTGGGAAAAATAATAGTCGTTGGGATAACGACGAAAAATGGTTGCAAGTTAATATTAAACTAATCCGTAAAGTTCAAGGTTCATTTTTAATTTGGACATTTACTGATAATACTGTCGGATCGAATACTGAAGCAGCACTCATTGAAAGTGAAAATAAATTTCAAAATGTGATCCAAGGTGCGCAGGAAGGTATTTGGGAATGGCAAGCTGGGATAGAGGGTTCGGAATGGTGGTCGCAACCAATGTACGAGTTGCTTGGTTTGCAAGTGGATGAATGTGAAATTGGGCTTTCACAACTACAGCGGTTAATCCACCCAGATGATCGTGAAGCATTTGCAAATGCTTGGGCTAAATTAATTTCTGAAAAGGGTAAGCAGTTATTGCTTGAGGTTCGTATTGCTGTAAAGAAACATGGCTATAGATGGTTTTTGATTCGTGGCACTGCAGATTATGATTACACTGGTAACGCGAAGAAAGTTGTAGGTTCAATTAGTGATATTCATTTGCAAAAGCAAACGCAAGTGCAGTTAGCAGAAGAGAAAGATAAGGTTGTAGCAACTTTGCGTTCGATTGTGGATGCGGTGTTAACCACTAATGAACGCGGTGAGGTTCAATATATTAATCAAGCTGCAGCACGCTTCTTGAATTGCACAGAGGAAGAAGCAAAAGGGAAGCATATAGAAAATATCATCGATCTATATGAAGAAGAATCAGACAAAAAAATAGATAACCCAATACTCTCTTGTTTGTCTGGTAGTAAGAAGAAAAACCAAAAGCTCAATGCAGATATTGTTACCAAGTCTGGTACAAAATATACCGTGCAGCTAATGGTGACTCCGCTTATTTCACAAACTGGAAGGTTATATGGCGCAGTAACTGTAATGAACGATGTTACTAACTTGCGCTTATTAGCTAGGCGTTTACGCTACCAAGCAAGCCATGACTCATTGACCAGTTTAATTAATCGGTCCGAGTTTGAGCGCAATGTAAGAAAAGCAATCCTTCATGCAAAAACAAAACAAAAAAGTAGCTCGCTTATTTATTTAGATCTTGATCGATTTAAGATGGTAAATGATTTATATGGGCATGCGGCTGGTGATGAACTGTTGATACAGTTTAGTAATTTGGTGAAAAGTAAACTTCGGGGTACAGATATACTTGCGCGGCTTGGCGGAGATGAGTTTGCATTATTGCTAACACAGTGTTCTTTAAATGAAGCGGAAGAGAAGGCGCATGAAATTTTGCAATCTATTCAAGAATATAAATTTATTTGGGAGCAGAAAAGTTTTAATGTAGAGGCTAGTATAGGTGTCGCAGAAATCAATCAAAAATGTTTTTTG
>CAYXVH010000283.1:0-18016 GCA_964468615.1 uncultured Thiotrichales bacterium
TGTTGGCGATTTAGTTAACCGTGGACCTAAATCGTTAGAGACTTTACGTTGGGTTAAATCATTAGGCAGTGCAGCAGTTGTCGTATTAGGTAATCACGACCTCCATCTTCTAGCGGCGTATGCTGGCCTAAAAGAACTAAGTTCCACTAGTAGTTTAAGCTCAGTATTAAAAGCCAAAGATATAGACGAGCTCATCGGTTGGCTAAGACAACAACCCTTGATGAGTTATAACAAAAAATTAGACTTTGCTATGGTACATGGAGGCTTGGCACCACAATGGAGCATCAAAGAGGCTTTACGCTATGCCAAAGAAGTTGAATCAAAGCTGCGCTCTAATCACTACAAAGATTTTCTCAACAATATGTATGGCGACCAACCCAACCAGTGGGATGAAAGACTAAAAGGTTGGAACCGTCTCCGCACCATTACCAACTTCATGACGCGAGTACGTTACTGCACCAACCAAGGCGTAATGAGCTTTACTGACAAAGGCCCACCTGGAACTCAAAGCACTCGCATGAAGCCATGGTATGAAATAGCTTCGCGCAAAAGCCAAGACACCACAATAGTTTTTGGTCACTGGTCAACACTAGGACACGTAAACGATCACAATATCATTGCTACCGACACAGGTTGTTTATGGGGAGGCGCCTTAACTGCCGTGCAAATCGAAATGGATAATTTTATTACTTACCAGCTTGAGTGCGAAGCAAAAAGAGAAGTCCCCAGAATAATCTAAAAAATAATAATTTAAATAAGTCAATGAATAGGGATTACAGAATAGCCCTTTGATTGATAGCCAATCAACGACACATAGGTATTCCCTACCATCTTCACATCCGAAATGATGCCGTCATTTTCAATATCTTGCATACGCGCCGAAATCGAGCATGCTTCCATTCGCACACCTGGTCTAGCATTAAGGTCGCCAATTAAAGTCAATGCTTCTTGATGCGCTTGCTTGTCTTTAGGAAGAAAATCAACTTTTTCCGATTTTATCAGTTGTAATGCACGGCCATGAAAAATAAAAACCATATCCGGTTCTACATCCTGTCGAACTAGATCATTATAAGTTTCGTCAATTATTTTTAGATAGAACAACAATCGGTCAGGCCTACTTGCCAACACATCCCAAACCACTTTCCCTACCTCGATATTTTCTAATGCATCTGTGTCACTTGGCTTTTCTGCAAAAGCAACACTGATCAACATAAATCCAAGCACACTAAGTAGGAATGTTTTGTATATAACTTGCATCATTACACCTCTATATATTCAACTAGAATATTTATAATTTGTTTCAGCAATAAATTAAGCAATTCGTTTGTATAAGATATTATCTACATCATATTTATTTATTTCATCTTTTTCGCGGAACTCGCGCTCAACTTCTTGCCATTCCTCTTTATTCCATTCAGGGAAATCCGTATCGCCTTCTAACTCTGCATGCACAATGGTTGTGTATAGATATTTTGCAATCGGAAATGCATAGTTATAAATTTCTGCACCACCGATCACGAATGCTTTTCCGTCAACTAGAATTTCTATCTGCGCCCAATTTGTGACGACCACGCACCCATCTGCTGCAAAATTTGGATTGCGCGTAAGTACGATATGCTGGCGGCCGGGCAGTAAACCTGGCAGGGATTCAAAAGTTTTGCGCCCCATAATGATGGGATGACCCATAGTAATTTTTTTAAAGCGTTGCAAGTCGGCAGGCAAATGCCAAGGGATTTGATTGTCTTTACCGATTAATCCTTGCGGAGTCATCGCGACGATGATTGCGATTTCCATATGAGAGAAACTTTAGACCGCTATCGGTGCAGAGATATGCTCATGACATTGATAATTCTGCAACTCAAAGTCTTCATATTTAAAATCAAAAATAGATTTTACATCAGAGTTAATTTTCATCTGCGGCAACGCATATGGTGTACGGCCAAGTTGTTTCTTAGCCTGTTCTATGTGGTTGTTATATAGATGCACATCACCAAAAGTATGTACAAACTCTCCAACTTGATAACCGGTTACTTGCGCAACCATCTGTAATAACAAAGCATAAGAAGCGATGTTAAACGGCACGCCTAAGAAAACATCTGCACTACGTTGGTAAAGCTGACATGAAAGTGTGTTTTGTGCGACATAAAACTGAAAAAAAGCATGACATGGCGGCAAAGCCATATTATCGAGTTCACCCACATTCCAAGCACTGACTATATGCCGCCTGGAAAGCGGGTTTTCTTTTAAGTCTTCAATTAGCTGACTGATTTGGTCAATACTTTCACCGTTTGCACTTTGCCAACTACGCCACTGCGAACCATATACCGGGCCGAGCTCACCATTTTCATCTGCCCATTCATTCCAAATAGAGACGTCATTTTTGTTCAAGTAGTCTACATTGGTCTCACCACGCAAAAACCAAAGCAATTCGTGAATAATAGATTTTAAATGTAACTTTTTAGTTGTTAGCATCGGGAATCCGTTTTGCAAATCAAAACGCATTTGATACCCAAATACGGAAACGGTTCCGGTACCAGTACGGTCGCCTTTTTCTGCACCATTTGTTATGACATGATTTAGAAGTTCTAGATACTGCTGCATAGTTTATTATTCTTTAGCCATTCCAAATTTATTATACGCCAACCACATTGTTACGATGCCTACTATAATCATCGGTAATGACAGTAACTGACCCATGGTTAACCAATCAAACGCGATAAAGTTCAAATGCGCATCCGGCTGACGCACAAATTCTATAACAAATCGGAAAACACCATAGAGCAAAACAAATAAACCACACACTGCCCCAACTGGACGTGGCTTTTGTGCAAACACCCAAAGAATGATGAACATTAGCAGACCTTCTAAAAAAGCTTGATATAGCTGCGATGGATGACGTGGCAAATCACCCGCATGCGGAAATACCATGCCCCAAGGAACGTCTGTAACTCGACCCCATAATTCTCCATTAATGAAGTTGCCAATCCGTCCTGCTCCTAAACCTATGGGCACCATAGGAGCAACAAAATCACACAAACATAAAAAACCATAGCCCTTAATCCGTTGGTATATCCATAAGGCAACAATCACGCCTAGTAAGCCACCATGAAAACTCATGCCGCCTTCCCAAATTTTGAAAAGGTAAAGTGGGTTTTCTAAAAAATAAGAAAAGTTATAAAACAACACTGAACCAATACGTCCGCCTAGGATCACACCTAACATACCGTAGAATAAGATATCGCCAACGTCGTCGGGTTGCGCCACGGTGTGTGGCTTTTTAGCATGGATACGCCCTAACAGCCAAAACCCTAAAAAACCAATGGCATACATAAATCCATACCAGCGCAATTTAAGCGGCCCAAGTGCAAAAATGATTGGATCAATTTCAGGAAAAGTCAGCATACTTACACTATAACAACAGTTAGACTTAGTTAGTAACACGTAAAATAATGTATAAATTTTGAACATTTCACGTGAAAAAATACAGCTATGACAGAAAATAAAAATCATCTCGTCGACCAAACCAGTCCCTACTTACTGCAACACGCAGACAATCCTGTTGAGTGGTACCCATGGGGTGATGCTGCGCTCAAACGCGCAAAAGATGAAAACAAACCAATACTGTTATCGATCGGTTATTCCGCATGTCACTGGTGTCACGTCATGGCACATGAATCGTTTGAAGATGAAGCTACAGCGAAAATAATGAACGAGTTATACATCAATATTAAAATTGACCGTGAAGAACGCCCAGACCTAGATAAGATTTATCAAACTGCACAATATTTACTCACGCAACGTTCGGGAGGTTGGCCACTTACAATGTTTTTAACCCCTGAAGATCAAATGCCATTCTTTGGTGGTACTTATTTTCCAGATACAGCGCGTCATGGACTTCCGTCATTCAAAGAACTACTGCATCACATCTCTGACTTTTATCAAAACCGACGCGAAGAAATAGGTTCACAAAATGAATCGATGAATAATGCATTGCAAAATATTTATCAGCCCAGCTATACAGAAGTAAATTTAACACCAGACATTCTTGATAGTTGTAACCAACTTCTAGAACAAACCTTTGATGCCGAGCATGGCGGCTTTGGCAATGCACCTAAGTTCCCTCACCCTTCTAACATTGAACGACTATTACGTTTTTACGCCCAATCAAAGATTGCTGGCATAGAAAAATCTCGCCCTTTGCATGCCGCTATTTTCAGTTTGGAAAAAATGGCTGCAGGTGGAATTTATGATCATCTAGGAGGAGGTTTTAGTCGCTATTCAGTTGATCAATACTGGATGATTCCTCATTTTGAAAAAATGCTATATGACAACGGGCCACTACTTGCACTGTATGCGCAAGCATTTTCACTAAACTATTCAGAACAATTTAAAAAAACCTGTGAAGGCATAACAGCATGGTTAATGCGCGAGATGCAATCACCTGAAGGTGGTTACTATTCAACATTAGATGCAGATTCTGAAGGAGTGGAAGGCAAATACTACGTTTGGGGGAAAGCTGAAGTTGAGCAGACATTAACCGATGAAGAATATGCAGTCTTTGCTCCGCATTTTGGGTTTGATGGTGTAGCTAATTTTGAAGGCCAATATCATCTGCATGTATTTAAATATGAAAAACAAATCTGCGCTGACCTAGCAATCAGCACTCTAGAGTTTAACAATTTACTTAACAACGCCAAGCAAAAATTATTTACTCTGCGCGAAAAACGTATTCGTCCTGGCCGTGATGAAAAAGTTCTTACTAGCTGGAACGCATTAATGATCCGCGCTATGGCGATTGCGGGTCGCATGTTAAATAATAGTGAGTATATTGATTCAGCAGATCGTGCATTGAATTTCATTCGTCATACAATGTGGAAAAACCAACGTTTGTTTGCAACCTATAAGGACGGCAAAGCGCATCTCGATGCTTATTTAGATGACTATGCATACTTATTAGATGCCTTGCTAGAAATGTTACAAGCTCGCTGGAACACCATTAACCTAAATTGGGCATGTGTAATTGCAGATGTTATTTTAGAGCAATTTGAAGACCCATCACTGGGGGGGTTTTACTTCACTGCTAATGATCACGAACATCTTATTCAGCGTCCTAAAACTATTAGCGATGAATCAACACCTTCTGGCAATGGAATTGCAGCTTTTGCATTAGCGCGACTGGGTTATTTGTTAGCAGAGCCTAAGTATATTGAAGCTGCCGAACGTGTAATTCAGTTTGCCGCTCATGCCATCAGCCAATCACCCATGGGCCATACTAGTTTGTTACATGCATTTGAAGAGCAACTGCATCCACCGCAAATTGTTATACTCTGCGGTGAGAAATCGGCATTAGCAAGCTGGTATGCAGCTTGTAATCATGGTTATGCGCCGCAACGCATGGTGTTTTCTATTGATGCTAATGCAAAAGATTTGCCGGACGCTTTAGCTGAAAAGAAATATAAAGACACAAGTAAAGAAGGTGTCACTGCCTATATTTGCCAAGGCATGCAATGTGATGCGCCGGTAGAACATTTTTCAGAATTGCAAAAAATATTGGCTGACACCAGTATTCAACCACCAACAAATTAGTAGCAATTATAAATCTTAGAAATGAATGCGCTACGTGGCATTTTGCGACTGTTACATCTAGTCGCACATCTATTTAAAGGACTGTTTTTATCTTATATAAATCTTCATGGCACCCAAAGTCATGAGTTAACCGCAGAACAACACGAAATCATACAAACTTGGTTACACCGCTGCGCTGAAATTATAGGTATTGATATACAGGTCCATGGACAAGCTGCACCCGCACCTGCCTTTGTGGTGGCCAATCATATTTCATGGTTAGATATTTTAATCATCTCTTCCGTACTACCGGTTTCATTTTTATCCAAAGCAGAAATTAGAAACTGGCCAATGGTTGGCACCTTGGCAGCTAAAGCTGGCACGCTGTTTATTCATCGTGGTTCTAAAAATGGTGCAGCAGAGGCGGTAGAACTGGTGAAGGTAAAACTAAAGGCAGGACATAGTGTGGCATCTTTCCCCGAAGCCAAAACAACCGAAGGTACATCGGTAAAATTATTTCATGCTCGCTTATTTGCAGCAGCTATTGAAACCAACACTCCAGTCCAGCCTGTCGCATTACGTTATCCACCATTGGAAGACCAATCTACAGCAAGAATCAATCCGATTGTTCCTTATGTAGAAGGACCAAATTTAGTTCAGCATGCTTTTAGAATTATGTGCGCAAAACGCACGATCGCAGAAGTGACTCTGTGCAATCCTCTTAAGAGTGAAAATCAACTTAGAAAAGAACTTGCGCAATCAGCAAGAGATACGATTGCGCAAATCATAGAACTTTAAAGCTAGCCTAATGCCTGCATTGCAGCATCATAGTCGGGCTCATTAGCAATTTCGCCTACAAGCTCTGCATGCACTACTGAATTTTCTTGATCAAGAACCAGTAATGCACGTGCCGTAATCCCCGCCAGAGGACCGTCTTCAATTAATACACCATAGTCACGTGAGAATTCATTAGTACGCATAATAGAAAGTGGCTTAACATTATCCACTCCTTCAGCCCCACAAAACCGTGACATTGCGAACGGTAGATCCGCAGCAATTACTAAAATAACTGTATCTTCATGATCCTTAGCATAGTCATTAAACTTCTTTGTAGAAGTTGCACAAACTGGTGTATCCAAACTTGGAACAATACTAAGAATTTTCTTCTTTCCAGGAAAAGATGCAAGCGATACATTTTCTAAATCTTTATTCACCAACACAAAATCTGGTGCTGTAGATCCAATTTCTGGAAGATTTCCGTTTGTATGTATTTCATTACCTTGTAATGTAATTTTTGCCATTATTTTTCTCCGAAATAACTTGCGTTATGGCTTTATATTTTTTTAACACCTAAAATGCAGGCATTAACTTTCAACTAATAAATCATATTGGCTTGCATTCCATAGGCTGTCAATTGATGATTTATCCAAAATTTCTATCTTGCATAGCCAACCACCTACATAAGGTGATTCATTTAATATTTCAGGCGAATCAACTAGTTCCTCATTCACTTCAATGATTTTGCATTCAACTGGTGCAAAAATATCACTTGCTACTTTTACTGATTCGACTATTGCACAAGCCTCTCCCGGCTGATACTCATTCTTGATTTCTGGCAATTCTATATACACGATGTCGCCAAGCTCAGACTGCGCATACTCTGTAATTCCAATGGTGGCTATTCCATCTGTTTCCAATAACAACCAAATATGTTCTTCCGAATAAATACGATCGTCAGGACTTTCACTCATAAGAAATTCTCAGTTACTTTCATAAATTTAAACTATTCAATGTATAATTATAAAAGTTTCATGAACTGTAATCGAACCATTATTAGCATATAACCACCGTCAAATTAATGTACAAAATAATATTTTTTAGTTTTATCACACTACTTGTAGCCTGCAATCAAACGCCTAAAGATGCCTTCAGTGTTGAAGACGCCTGGGTACGTGAAGCACCACCCAATGCGAGTGCTATGGCGGGGTATGTAACCATTACAAACAAAACCGACCACGAGCGATTACTTGTCTTTGCAAAAAGCAAGCAATTCAATGTCGTTGAAATTCACCGAACGATAGTGGAAAACGGAGTAGCGAAAATGCGACGCCAAGAAGACTTGCCGATTCCTGCAGGCGGTTCACTTGAATTAAAACCGGGTAGCTACCATTTAATGTTGATGACTCCAAAAGCCGCTTTTAAAGCCAATGATGAAGTCACCGTGACGGTATGTTTAAAATTAGGCGACGATATCGAAGAGGTAGATATAATAATGCCCGTGAAAAAGCCTAATTCATAAACAATAACCATAATATCTACAAGGCTAAAAAGCCTATTATCCCCAAATAACGCGCTAGCGAGATTCTTAATTCGGTATTATCTCCTTTACCGTAATCTATAAATAATTATTCATGCAGATGTGTTAACAATCTGTGACTTTATTGGTACTCGCCTTGAACGATTTTTCACACGCTTTTTCCAAAGCCATCCAACTTATTTTTCAACTAGACCCTGCTCTTTTGGAAATCATTGGTCTGTCTTTACAGGTAAGTTTAACTGCAGTTTTAATTGCTAGCTTAATCGGCCTGCCACTGGGCGCTGCACTGGCTTTATATAAATTTCATGGCCGCGGATTAATCGTTGCGCTCCTCAATGCATTCATGGGCCTGCCGCCCGTCGTTGTTGGGCTGGTGGTGTATTTAATTTTGTCACGCTCAGGTCCTTTGGGCGTTCTAGGTTTATTGTTTACACCTACTGCGATGATCATTGCGCAAGTATGTTTAATTACCCCTATCATTGCGGCTCTTACGCGCCAAACCATTCTTGATGCCAATGTTGAATATCATGAACAACTACGAGCACTAGGCGCCAAAGCGTCCCGCATGATGAAGACCTTATTGTGGGAAACACGTTTTAGTTTAATGACAGGTGTGTTTGCAGGGTTTGGTCGCGCAATAGCTGAAGTCGGCGCCGTATTAATAGTCGGCGGCAATATTAATCATGCAACGCGAGTCATGACCACTGCCATTGCACTAGAAACGCGTAAAGGTGATATCGAACTCGCCCTCGCACTTGGTATTATTCTAATTACCATTTCGTTAATTGTAACCTCACTTGTTATGAGTGCTAAACATGCTGCATACCAATATCATAGCTAACATGAGTGAAGTAAATGTTTTGCCCTTGCATGTGAAAAATCTGCAAATCACCAAAAAAGGCAATACATTATTAAACGATGTCACACTCTCCATTGAATCCAATGAAGTAACCGTTATTCTTGGCCCAAATGGCGCAGGCAAAAGTCTGTTATTACGCTCTGCGCATGGACTAGAAATTCTTTCTAATGGTTCTCTGCAATGGAATACACATGTTCCTCAACCACAACATTCTTGGCGTGCCTACATTTTTCAAAAACCCGTGTTATTACGCCGCAGCGTACGCGCCAATCTTGAATATGTTCTATCTCTTCATAACATCAACAAATCCAACTACGCTTCATTGATTAATTCTGCACTAGAACATACCGGCTTAAGCCAATTAGCCGACCGCAACGCGCGCGTGTTATCAGGTGGAGAGCAACAGCGACTCAATATCGCACGCGCATGGGTACTACAACCCAAAGTAATATTACTAGACGAACCGACTGCCGAATTAGACCCTAATGGCACTGCTGCCATTGAACGTTTAATCAAGACAATTGCCCAACAAGGCACTAAAATAATCATGTCGACCCATGATCTAGGTCAAGCACATAGATTAGCTAATGACATTGTATTTTTGCATCAAGGAAGATTAGTCGAGCACACCCCTGCTAACTCTTTTTTTGAACAACCACAGAGCAAAATGGCACAAGACTTTATTGCAGGAAAGCTACTAAATGGAGATTAAAACAACAATGGATAGGATTTTAACTGTCATCTTTCTATTACTCATCACCATGAGTGTAGTGTTTGCTGAAGATGAATCGTATATTACTCTTTCGTCAACTACGTCTACCGATAATTCTGGTTTGTTAGATTATTTAATTCCAAAGTTCAAAGCAAAAACCGGAATCGATGTGCACGTAATTGCAGTAGGTACCGGTCGAGCACTCCTATTGGGCGAACGCGGTGATGCAGATATTGTATTAGTGCACCACAAGACATCTGAAGAAATTTTTATTGAAAAAGGTTTTGGAATAGATCGCCGTGACGTCATGTACAACGACTACGTTATAGTAGGACCCAAAAATGATCCTGCAAGAATTAATGAGTTAAAACATGCAGCAGACGCCTTTAAGTTAATTAGTCAACACAAAGTTCCTTTCGTATCGCGTGGAGATGACAGCGGCACGCACAAAAAAGAAATAGAGCTATGGTCACTGGCTGAAGTAGACGCACAAAAATACAGCGGTGATTGGTATCGCGAAGCGGGTGCCGGTATGGGTGCAACCTTAAACATTGCCAATGGCATGGATGCGTACACCATGACGGATCGCGGCACTTGGTTGTCTTTCAAAAACCGCGATGACTTAACCTTGCTATTTGAGAATGACCCACCCTTGTTTAATCAATACGGCGTGATCTTAGTGAACCCAGAGCGTCACGAACATATTAAATACCAACAAGCCAAACAGTTCTTCGATTGGCTCACTTCAAACGAAGGCCAGCAGGCGATTGCAGATTTTACGTTAGAAAACCAGCAACTATTTTTCCCCAACGCCCAGCAAGAAATTGCTACTGTTGAGATTAAGTAATATTCGAAATAATTAAGTAACACGATATTATTGAATGCTCTATATTCTTGCTATAGCGCAAAGATGGATATCAACGAAATACTAACCATGTTATCTACCATCCCCACATGGGTTTGGATGATCGGTGGCATTATCATTTTTGCAATTTTATTTGGTGACCGAAATCTATGGGAATTTAAAGGCGTGCTCATACACGACTAAACATACCTGATATCAAATTTTAGTGAATAATCGTGGAGATTCTTTCGATACTCATTCTCTTCCCTCTTGGCGCATTAGCCATAGGCATCGTCTTTCTAGTTTTATATAAAAAATCAAAATCTAAAGTCTCGCTGATAACCGGACTACTCTGGTCATTGTATTCGGTATATGAATTTCTAATGTACGCACGAATATTATGCTCAGGCGAATGCAATATAAGAATTGATCTATTACTTCTTTATCCTCTGTTACTAATCCTGTCATTGTTTTCTATTTTATTATGCTTTTTGAGTAAAAATAAATAATGAATGAAATAAAATATCCATACAAACCTAAAATACTCACATATCTTTTAGTTACTTTAGGGTTTGCTGTTGCTGGTGGAATTTTAAGCAAAGTGGCTTTATCTAATACTCAAGGTGTAATTTTAAATCGCTTCATTGAGTTCTCCCCTAATAACGCAACTATTTTTTACTGGTGTTTGGTAGGTGCGTCTGCAATATTTGTGGCTATTGGAATTCTAGGCATTTGCTCAGCGCTCACAACAAAAAATGAAATTGTCCTTACTAAAACTGAATTTTCAGTACCGAAAAAACTGATCGGCAATAATATAGTCTCTGTAAACTTCTCAGACATAACCCACTTAGCGCCTATAACGGTTCATGGACAAAACATGCTTATAATTCAACATAAAAATGGCGATGTAACCATCCAGCAAAGCGCAATGCCAAATAAACAAGCGTATGATGAAGTTGTTAAAACCATTACGACTAAAGTTCAATTCTTAAAAGAATAAAATATGAAATATCACATTACTGCAATCGCACTCTTCATCATGTTGCTGGGTAATGCATATGCAGAATCAAACATAGAAAAGTACAAACAAAATTATGCAGAACAACTCATCCCATTGTTAAAAGAACGCATGGGTACCGAGTTAGTAATGGAAACTGAAGCCGACGCTCATGAGCACGTCTCAACGCTTGCAAATAGAATGGCGACATGTCAGCTAATCGCTATAAAAAGTTATCCGCAAAAATATCAAGACACTTCTATCGACCCAGTTGCAAATGGAGCAGATATTAGAGAAACTACCAACGATGTAAATACAATGATAAAAACTGGCATCAAGAATGGCGAGCTCTCCGAGCAAGAATTCAAAACCATGACAGAAGCCGCAATAGAAAAATACAAAGTCTGCTTAAGCTATCCTGAATAACTATGATTTTTATAAAAAGATAAATAATGAAACATGTCACCCTTGCACTTATAATTTCTGCTGTCTCACTAAATACTTCCTCTGCAGAATCATCTAATTTAGAAAAGTACAAAGCAAGTCTACATTGAACAAATCACGCCACTTCTAAAAAAGCAGTTTGCAGGCGCGTTAGAAAAAGAAACCGATCCTGAAGCAAAACTCGCATTTGTTGCTAACGGCATGGCTGATTGCCAACTAGAAACTCTCAGCGCCTACCCACAAAAATATCAAGATGCTTCTATTAATCCGGTTGCAGAAGGTGGCGATATTGCTGAGGTTACCAAGACAGTAAATGAAAAGATGAAAACTGATATCGAAAGCGGTGCCATTTCAAAAGAAGACTTTAAGGCTATGGTAGAAGACGCTACTGAAAAGTATATAACCTGCACTAAGACACTCAAGCAACAACTTTAAAAATAGCTGAAATATTTAGTTTTAAACGTTCATCTTATGGCGATATTGATGAATTACACGAATACGGTCACCAGCTAGCAATAGATTTTCATAAAGGCATATCTATAGAAAAAGCGCTACAGATTGCTGTAGAAGCCATGCATCCTGATTCTTAAAATATGAACTTTAGCAATTAAGAACAAACATGCTCTATAGATTATTATTACTATTTCGCAAAAATTTTTGTTTCTAAAATAACTCAATTGAAATGACAGAATTAGCTATCAATGCTAAAAAATTATTGGCGCAGAGGCAGATTTAGCTTGAAACCTATTTCTTCACCAGTGGAGCTAAAGTATAGGCCAGAAGTTGACGGCTTGAGAGCAATTGCCGTTGTTGCTGTAATTATCTACCATGCAGAAATATTAATCGGTAAAAGCAAAATTCTCCAAGGTGGTTATTTAGGAGTAGATGTTTTTTTCGTTATCTCCGGATTTTTGATCACTTCCATCATCTTAAGTGAATACCAACGCACGGGAAATATTTCAATTAAGGGGTTTTATGAGCGAAGAGCAAGGAGATTATTACCAGCGCTTCTAACAGTAATATTAATTTCGATTCCAATAGGTTGGTTCGTTCTTTATCCAAGCCAAATTAATGACTTCTCAAATTCTATTTTAAGTACATTAATTTTTGCTTCCAATTTCTATTGGGATATGACCTTACAAGAATATGGAGCAGAGTCTGCATTACTCGTACCATTCCTGCATACATGGACACTCGCAGTTGAAGAACAATACTATATTGTTTATCCATTAATAATTTTAGTTATTTATCGTTTCCTTAGAAATTATGCAATCGTTCTTTTAAGTTGTGGATTATTGCTCAGCCTTCAATACGCAGAATAACTAACGATTCGTGATCCTTCTCTATCGTTCTACATGTTGCCAAGTCGCTTTTGGGAGTTACTTTTTGGTGGCTTAGCAGCCATCTCTCTGCATCAATATCCGCAGAAAAAATCTCTGCAAGTTTTATACAGATTAATGCCAACATTAGGCTTACTCCTAATCATTTACTCATTAATCTTCATAAATTTAGATTCACACCACCCAGGATACATAACTCTTATACCCGTGGTAGGCACTGTTCTTATAATTTGGTTTGCAAGTGAACATGATATTGTTACAAAACTTTTAGCCAGCAAACTATTTGTAAGAATCGGGCTCATTTCTTATTCACTTTACCTATGGCATTACCCAATATTTTCATTTGGCCGAATCATTGACGACACACCAACATGGGACGACAAGCTCTTATGGGTAACCCTAACCATTATCTTTTCTGTACTTACTTACATTTATATTGAAAAGCCATTCAGAAACAAAAGAAAAATTTCATTCAAACACTTTATGCTTGTAATTGGTGCTGTAACTATCATATCCATCATTTCATTAATGCTTCTTAAACATCACTCATCCAAATTAGTTGTAGACATTGACCTTAATAAAGAATTGGCTAAACGCACAAACTGGAGTCAACACGGACTTGATGTTTGCAGTCAAACTAGCCCTGATGATTGTATTGACAGAAAATCGCCTAAGAAATCTCTGCTTATTGTTGGTGATAGCATGGCTCCTGACGCCATCAATATAATTGCTAAACATTATCCCGAATATCGATACGTAATAAGCCAGGCGGGTGGCTGCATACCAAGCTCATTGCACTTAAGTCGCTCCAGGAACCCTCTTGATGAATGTAATGCGCTTAACAAAACAAGATTTAACTCAAAATCGTTAGAGGGCATTGATGGCGTCATTATTATCACGTTAAGCTACGAAGATGATAAATTTGTAAATATTAAAGACACACCTAAGATTAAGGAATATTTGCAATATCTTAAGAGCAATGGCATTGAAAACATCTTAATATTTGGATCATACGTTAGACACAAACCAAAAATTCATGATCTTTATCTCAAAACAGGCGGCAACAAAGAGAAAATTCTAGATCAAGTAAGAACTTATGGTAAAAATAATGACCGTGCGCTCAAAGAATTTAGTGAAGCAAATGGAATTGAATTTATAAGTATAAGAGAAATAATGTGCCCTCAAAATTCCGAATGCCAAGTGTTCATTGATGACTCACCATACAGTTGGGACGGACATCATTGGATGTATCGAGTTTACAGGTTATCTAGCTAAAAAAACAAAAATGAGACTTAGTACAACATGGTTAAATAATATTTCTCAAAGAGACCTCAAACCTCCAAAGTAAATGAAATGATGAAAGCCAATATCGAAAACGGTGCTATGCCTGAAGAAGAGTTTAAAGCGATGGTGGGAAGTGCTACTGAGAAGTATGTGAATTGCACTAAGGCGCTTGAAAAGCAGCTTTAGTTACAATAATTATAATATTAAGGTTTAGTTTAGTGGCTACGGGATCACAATGTTTTTAGACAAGGGATCATGGAACGAAAACTGGGCATCTATTAATGAAATCGCTGATGCTGGAAAGCAAGCAGCCGCCAAATTTAGCGAGCATTCTCAGAATAACGTGATGTTCGGCGCAAATGCTTTTGGGTACTTTTGGCGATACAAAAGTATCTCGACCCTGGGTTCGAATACCCAGCTACAGTATTAATAAAAAGACAGTTATTTAAACCTTGCAGGTATTAAAACAATTAACGTGCGAAGCCAGGCCTATCTTTACTCAATCCCATTGCATGTTTCATAAAAAACTTCTTCACGGGCTGAATTGAATCTGCCGTTCGTAATGCTGCATTCCTTGCGGTCACCATCGCCGAATCACTTGAACCAAACGCTGCAACAAACGCATCCATCGCACTTTGCATAATTTGTGTTTCTCCTACCCTGGCACGTTCATACTTACGTAAAACTTTTAAACTTCCGATATCACGCTCCCTATCAATAGAAGAGTGTTCTAGAACATCTGCTAACACAGCAGCATCGGTAAACCCTAAATTGGCACCTTGACCAGCGAGTGGATGCAATGCATGTGCGGCATCACCCACTAATGCAATGCGTGGTTGCACCATGCTATCGGCTTGACCAGAAACCAATGGAAAAGCTACGCATTTAGATTTCAATGTGATATTGCCCAATTGCATATCGCTAGCTTGGGTTAAGGCATCTGCAAACTCATGTTCATTAAGCTTCATGAGTTCGTCGCTATAGTCTTCACTTACGGACCACACGATAGAGCATTGGCCGTTATTTAAAGGAAGTAACGCTAGCGGCCCAGTAGATAAGAAACGTTGCCATGCGGTGTTTTCATGTAGGCGTTCCGTTTCTACTAACGCAACTATTCCCATTTGCTGATAGCTTTTTTCAATGTAGGCAATCTCTGCAAGATTTCTTATGGTAGAGCGACCACCATCTGCACCGACGATTAATTTGGCTGAGATCACGGTACCGCTATCTAACTCAAGCTCTGCATGATCTTGGTAGGTAATTATTTTGCTTATATGTTCAGGCAAAAGCCATTCGACATTGCTTTGCTGCTGCAAAACTTCATGCAAACTGCTTTGAATAACGATGTTTTCAACGATATGGCCAAGATTGCTACGCTGTAGATCATTCGCATTAAAGTGAATATTAGAGTTGCCTTCCTCATCCCATACATGCATATGTTGAAACGGCGAAACTCGTTTAGTTTGCATGGCAGACCATGCACCTACATATTCAAAGATAGCTTGTGAACCGGGGCTAACTGCTGTGACACGAGATTGGCAATCTTGATCATTCTTAAATACAGCAACTTCGCTTCGATCGACTATAGCAATCGATTTGCCTTGTTTAGATAGTAAGTTCGCAAGGGTTAGCCCGACCATGCCGGCACCTACTAAGGCAACATCGACAGTTACGTGTTCAGAACTCAAAAGAAGTATCTCTAAGTGAACCAAACCTTAAAAAAATTTCATTCATGAGTTAACTGCATCCCCACGCAGAAGGTTGGCGCTAGAACCCGACTCACCCAAATTTTGTTTTACTATCCGCTCTTCTAATGCCGGTATTGCACCAAGCATGGCTAAGCCTAACCCGCGTGACTGCTTCAACACTGGATAGTCAGCATTAAATAAGAAATTTAATCGGTCTGTAAAGCGAATGGTTTTTTCAATATCCGGCTGGCGTTTGTCTGCATAGTCCTTAAGCTTTCCATCAACACTATTAAGATCATTCTCATTTAATAACTCTACGAGCTCTGCAATGTCGCGTAATGCAAGATTTAATCCCTGCCCAGCAATAGGGTGTAGCGTTTGTGCCGCGTTACCAATTAATACCACGCGTTGTTGTACGCGTTGTTCGCTCATTAATAAGGCCAATGGATAAGTAAAGCGTTTGCTCACCGATTGAAAATGACCTAAACGAAAGCCAAATGCCTCTTGCAGCTTATGCATAAAGGCCGAATCCGATAGAGTTAAAGTACTTTCGGCAACCTCGGTTGGGTTCATCCAGATAAAGCCGCAACGATTACCTTCTCTTGGCAACAAGGCTAGCGGGCCATCTTGAGTAAAGCGTTCATAAGCGGTGTTGTTATGCGCTTGTTCGCACTCGACACTGCCAACAATGGCAGACTGTTGATATTGCTTTTCTTCTACCTTTATACCAAGCGCTTTACGAATAAAAGAATTAGCCCCGTCTGCAGCGAGAAGTAACGTTGCTTGAACCGCTGCGCCATCCTCTTGTTTCAGGATGACATGGTCACTGTGATTCTCAATGGCGGATACTTTATAAGGTTGCAAGCGGGTAACATTATCCAAGCTATCTACCTGCTTATTCAGTGTGTGAATAAGATGATCCGCAGGTACCAAGTAACCAAAACTCTCTACTTCATAGCGTGCGCTGTCTAAACGTGTTGCGCCAAAGCGACCTTGGTCTGAAATATGAATTTTTTTAATGGCCGTGGCATGCTCTTGCAAGCTACCCCACAAGCCTAATGCAAATAGCATTTTCTTTGAGGATAGCGCGAGTGCAATGCTGCGGCCATCGAGCTGATCTGCTTTAAGTTGGATATCAACCAGTGGTTGAGAGTCTATTAATGCAATGCGGTATGAAGAGAAAGCTAATGCACAAGCCAAGCTACTACCGACCAACCCTCCGCCCACAATTGCAATGTCGTATTCTGACATGGATTGATTTTTTAGTGGACAGAAGCTGACATTAGCGCTTCAATTTCATCTGGATCACGGGTAAGTTTTTCGGTTAAAACTTGGCTACCCTCTTTGGTGACCAACACATCGTCTTCTATGCGAATTCCGATGTCCCAGAACTTTTTCGGCACACCTTTAGCTTTAGAAATGTATAAGCCTGGCTCTACGGTAAGTGTCATACCCGGTTCTAATAAACGCCATTCTTCATCAAAGCGGTAATCACCGACGTCGTGCACATCTAAGCCCAACCAATGTCCAGTACGATGCATGTAAAACTGTCTATATTCTTCATCTTTAATGAGCTTAGCGGGCTTACCTTTTAGTAGACCGATTTCTACAAGACCTTTGGTAAGTACTTTTACCGCTTCATGATGTGGATCATTCCAGTGGTTACCCGGCTTCACTTTTTTAATTGCAGCAAGTTGCGACTCTAGTACTAACTCATACACTTCACGTTGTACTTTAGAAAACGTGCCATTCACTGGGAAAGTGCGTGTGATGTCACTGGCATAGCCTTGATACTCTGCTCCCGCATCAATTAATAAAAGGTCACCGTCTTTGAGTTCTTGATTGTTTTCGATATAATGCAGAATGCAGCCATTGTCACCGCCACCCACAATTGAAGGATAGGCTGTTACACAACCTGCTTTTCTAAACTCATAGAGTATCTCTGCCTCCACTTCATATTCATACA
>CAYXVH010000284.1:0-30313 GCA_964468615.1 uncultured Thiotrichales bacterium
GAAAAGAGTGGTGAAGAAATTGGTATCCCAAATATTGTCACCTCAGTACTCGCAAGCTATCGCGGCTATGACACATTGGGTGAAGTGACCGTGGTATTTACCGCTGCAATTGGTGTGATGCTATTACTCGGTGGTTCGCGAAAATCAAAAAACCAAAACTTTAACAAGACAGATAAGAATGAATAAAAAAAGAAGTCTTATCTTACGCGAAGTTTGCAACTTAGTGGTTCCAGCTGTGTTGTTGTATGCCTTTTATGTGCAATTTCATGGTGACTATGGCCCCGGCGGAGGTTTTCAAGCCGGAATAATTTTCGCTGCAGCAGTAATTCTTTATGCATTGGTGTATGGAAGAGAAAAAACACAAAAAATATTTCCGACTAGCGTAGTACGGTATTTTGTTTCTATTGGTTTACTTCTTTATGCAGGGGTTGGGGTAGCGTCTTTGTTTATGGGCGGGAATTATCTTGACTACAATGTGCTAGCTCATGACCCTCTACACGGCCAACACCTCGGCATCTTTATGATCGAATTAGGCGTAGGTATAACGGTTGCCGCCGTAATGATTATGATTTTTTATATGTTAGATGAGTACGCAGAATAAATAATGATTGCAGATTATTATAATTACTGGGTAGCCATCATTCTTATGATGTTGGGGTTTTATATCGTTATCTCTGATGCGAATTTAATTAAAAAAATAATTGGACTAACTATATTTCAAACCTCTGTTTTTATTTTATTCATCTCAATGAGCAAAGTAGATGGGGGGACTGCTCCCATTCTCGTGGAAGGTATTACAGTCTATAGTAATCCTCTACCCCATGTATTAATTCTCACAGCAATTGTTGTTGGCGTGGCGACTACTGCATTAGGTCTGGCAATCATTGCGCGAATCTATCGTGAATACGGCACTATCGATGAAAACATCATTCATTCACAGGATGAAAAAGAATACGAAGATGATAATGAGGCAGATTCCTAGTGTTAAACCAACATCTCGTTGTTTTACAGGTCGTAGTGCCATTAATGTCTGCACCTCTTTGCGCACTACTTCCTTTAGCGAAACCTAAGAACAAACTAGGAAACAATCTTGCCTGGCTATTTGCAACACTAGTAAGTCTGACAACCTTTATTATTTCTGTACTACTTGCGAAAGAAGTTTCGCAACATGGTGCAATTAGTTATCAACTCGGCGGTTGGGCGCCTCCATGGGGGATTGAATATCGCGTTGATCATTTGAGTAGTTATGTACTGCTCATCGTGTCTGGAATTGCAAGTATCACCATGCTCGCAGCACGAAAAAGTGTTGAGCAAGAAATTGCTCATGAAAAAATTAGCTTATTTTATTCAGCATTTTTACTTTGCTTAACTGGATTGCTTGGCATTGTTGCAACCGGTGATGCTTTTAATATTTTTGTGTTTTTAGAGATCAGCTCATTATCTTCATATGTGCTAATTGCATTAGGCAGTAATCGCAAAGCTTTAACTGCTTCCTACCAATATTTAATCATGGGAACCATTGGTGCAACGTTTATATTAATAGGCGTCGGCCTGCTTTACATGCTTACTGGTACATTAAATATAGTTGATTTACAGGCAAGAATTCCAGAATTGCTCGACTCAAGAGCCCTGCATGCAGCCTTTGCATTTTTCACTGTAGGCATTTCTCTAAAACTTGCGCTGTTACCTTTACATCTATGGCTGCCAAATGCCTATGCGTATGCGCCATCAATGATTACTGTATTTCTATCTGCAACAGCGACCAAAGTATCACTTTATGTTCTATTCAGATTCTTCTTTGGTTTGTTCTCTAATGAAATTACTTTTGAAGAATTTCGATTAGATAAAATATTAATGCCGCTATCTATACTTGCCATCCTTATCGCATCATCGGTAGCGATTTTCCAAGACAACATAAAAAGAATGCTTGCCTACTCGAGTGTTGCACAAATTGGTTACATGACATTGGGCATAAGCTTAGCTACCAAAAGTGGCAGCATTGCAGGCATGCTGCATATGTTTAATCACGCTCTAATCAAGGGCGGCTTGTTTTTAGCTATGGCTTGCATCGTGTTACGCACCGGCTCCGTACAATTGAGTAACTTTGCGGGGCTTGGAAAACGTATGCCATGGACCATGGCAGCAATATTGTTACTAGGCTTAGGTTTAATTGGAGTGCCTTTTACCGCAGGCTTTATTAGCAAATGGTATTTATTGATTGCCGCACTTGAGCAAAATAATTGGCTAGCCGCAGCAGTTATAGTAGGCGGCTCACTGCTGGCAGTTATCTATATATGGAAAATCGTAGAGTATGCATATTTAAAAAGCTCAACCAAACAATCTGATAAATACTCTAATGAGCGCACTGAAGCGCCGCTGCAAATGCTCATCCCTCTCTGGTTATTAGTCGCAGCTAGCTTCTATTTTGGACTCAACACTTCGTTCAGTTACGGTTTTGCTGAGACCGCAATTAATAATTTATTTCTATAGGCAATGACTGAAATTTTACAACAATTTGAATTAGCGATTGTAATTCCATTGCTTGCAGGTCTATTGGTTTTATTATTTCGTAACCATGCATCACTACGTGAAGCTTCTTCACTACTTATTGCAGTTTTGTTATTTATTTTTACCGCACAACTGTTAGGTAGCGAACAGCAAAATATATCTCATACCTTATTTACCATCACCCCTGGCCTTTCATTATCTTTTCATATTGAACCACTAGGGTTGATGTTTGCATTATTAGCATCAAGTTTATGGATTATCACCACGATTTATTCGATTGGTTATATGCGCGGCAATAAGGAAAAGAACCAAACTCGATTTTATTTATTCTTTGCACTTTCTATCGCAGCCACAATGGGAATCGCGTTTGCGGCCAATTTAGCCACGCTATTTATTTTTTATGAAGCGTTGACCTTATGCACCTTACCATTAGTTACCCATAAGCAAAATGCTGATGCTCAAGCCGGTGGTCGTACTTATCTTGGAATTCTACTTGGAACTTCTATTGTATTTTTCTTAACCGCAATTGTGATTACTTGGTTACAAGCTGGCACTTTAAACTTTATTCCTGGTGGAATCCTAGCGGGCAATATCGAAAAAACCGGTGCAATCATTTTATTTACATTATTTATGTTTGGAGTTGGCAAAGCTGCGCTGATGCCATTTCACCGCTGGTTGCCTGCTGCCATGGTGGCTCCGACCCCAGTAAGCGCCTTATTGCATGCCGTAGCAGTAGTCAAAGCCGGAGTATTCTCTGTACTAAAAATCACTATTTATATTTTCGGAATTGATTTCGTTGCAACACAAAACGCATCCGATTGGATATTATGGATTGCGGTTGTGACCATGCTGATCTCTTCGATCATTGCACTGAGTAAAGACAATTTCAAAGCACGCCTTGCATATTCAACCATCAGCCAATTGTCTTATATCGTTATTGGCGCTGCTTTGGCTAGCCCCTTAGCGGCCTTAGGTGGAGCCATGCACATCGTTACACACGCATTTGGCAAGATCACCTTATTTTTTTGTGCAGGTGCGGTTTATACAGCCACAAAGTTTACTCAAATCAGTCAACTGGACGGTCTAGGCAGGCAAATGCCTTTTACTTTTTCCGCCTATTTGATAGCCGCGGTTAGCATTATTGGATTACCGCCATTAGTGGGCAGCTGGAGCAAGTGGTTTTTAATCGAAGGCAGCATCAGCACAGAAAATTATATTGTATTGGTTGCATTTGGTTTGAGCACGTTACTTAATTGTGCTTACTTACTACCGATAGCACTTCGCGCATTTTTCAAAACCCCTAGTACTGAAATGGCTAACTGGACGCCAGGTATAAAAGAAGCACCCATGGCTTGTGTTGTGCCCTTATGCTTGACTGCTTTAGCAACATTAATCATGTTCTTTTTCATTCAACCCATTTATACATTTTTAGCACCGGTGTTTATTCAATGAAATCGAATAACGATAAAAAATATTGGCTAGACAAATCTAGCAATGTGGACAAGCTAGTTTATTTGCTCTACGCAGCATGCGCAGCACTCCTTATCGTTGAGTTCTTTTATCATAAACATGGGCATTTTGATTTTGAACAATGGTTTGGTTTTTATGCTTGGTTTGGTTTTATCGCTTATATCAGCATTGTCATGAGCGCAAAGTTATTCCGAAGACTCATTAAACGTAAAGAGAATTACTATGACTAGTGCTCTTTTACACCCTGCGTTTATTTTAATCTTGGGTGGTTTGCTACAGACAGCCTTACCAGCGCAATTACGTAGAATCTTTCTGCTAGCACTCCCCGTTCTAGCTGCATTTTCTTTACTAAGTATAGAACCTGGTCATTACGGAAACGTACAGCTATTTAACTATGAATTAACGCTGCTGCGGTTAGATAACTTAAGTTTTATTTTTTCGCTCATCTTCTGTGTTGCATTGTTCATTGTCGCGCTATACGCCTGGCAAGAAAAAGATACCTTACAACTGGCCAGTATGTTTGTTTACGCGGGAGGCGCAATTGGCGCCGTATTAGCAGGTGATCTACTCACATTATTTATCTTTTGGGAAGTAACTGCGGTTTCATCGGCATTATTAATATGGGCAAATAGAACCACCGGCGCCATGCGTGCAGGACAGCGATATTTCATTATCCATGTAGGGTCAGGTTTATTCTTAATGGCTGGCAGTATCCTTCATTATCAAACTACAGGTTCTCTGGCGTTTGATCATATCGGTATTGATAGCCTTGCGGGTTGGCTTATCTTAATTGCCTTTGCAATCAAATGCGCATTTCCTTTACTGCATAATTGGTTACAAGATTCTTATCCTGAAGCCAGTGTAGTCGGCACCGTTGCACTGTCGGTGTTCACCACAAAGCTGGCGATATATGCATTAGCACGAGGCTACCCAGGCACAGAAATGTTGATTTGGATTGGTGCAATCATGACTGTCTTCCCCATCTTTTTTGCTGTAATTGAAAATGATTTACGTCGCGTACTTTCATATAGCTTAAACAATCAACTAGGTTTTATGGTGGTAGGCATAGGCATAGGCACGGAGATGGCATTGAATGGAACGGCTGCGCACGCTTTTGCACACATTTTATATAAAGCACTATTGTTTATGAGTATGG
Organism: uncultured Thiotrichales bacterium; assembly: GCA_964468615.1. GTDB lineage: Bacteria > Pseudomonadota > Gammaproteobacteria > UBA4575 > UBA4575 > JABDMD01. The sequence continues at coordinate 5,135 of CAYXVH010000284.1, forward strand.
GCGCTGTATTGCATCGCGTGGGCACTACCAAGGCCTCTGAGTTAGGAGGTTTATATAAGTCTATGCCATGGACCGCAGGATTTTGCATTATCGGTGCAATGTCGATTTCAGCTTTCCCTCTGTTAAGCGGTTTCGTTTCTAAAGCGATGATTCTTACTGCAGTTGCGGATGAAGGCTATTGGTTAATTTGGTTAGTATTGCTATTTGCTTCTGCTGGAGTATTAGATCATTCCGGAATCAAAGTGCCCTTCTTTAGCTTCTTTGCACATGACAACGGCAAACGTTGTGCAGAAGCACCCGTGAATATGTTGTTGGCCATGGGAATTGCTGCATTCTTATGTATCGCAATTGGTGTTTACCCAACTTTCTTATACAACTTGTTACCACATGAAGTTAATTTCATTCCATACACCAGTTCTCATGTCATTACACAATTACAATTACTCTTATTCTCTGCTTTAGCGTTTGCGGTGTTATATCGAAATAATTTTTATCCAGCAGAAATTCGCGCGACTAATTTAGACTTTGACTGGTTTTACCGTAAACCAGGTGCATATCTAGCAAGAGGGTTAGGAAATTATATCGCGGCAGGAGAATTAGGTATTTTATCTAGCTTGAAAAAAATACTATTCCTAGTTGGTACCCGCTTACATCGTCACCATGGGCCCCAAGGAATTCTTTCGAGAAGCTGGCCAACCGGCAGTATGGTGATGTGGGTTGCGTTTTTACTAGGTGCGTACCTGATTTTTTACTATATTTATTAAAAATCTTTTCACAAGGTGAAATAATTTCTATTAGTGAAAGATTTTCTTCTCTTCGTCCTGTTCATCTAAGTTCTCTTCATCTGCAGGAATAAGTGCTGGACTAAGTTCTGGTGAAGCATGATGTAAAATCATATGCCAACTATCTTGCCTTTTCCGATACACATTAGTAGCAATTATCTCTGACTGAAGTTCGCCATCCATGTAAATCGATTCAATAACGTGATGCATTGCTATGTCGTTGTCTATCAACACCCTTTTTTGATTGATCTCAAACTTAATCCCATTTTCATGGCTAAAAATCTGCTCCCAGCTCTCAAGAATATTATTTATCCCCTCTAAACGGTTTCCACCGGGATGAATACAAGTAATATCTTCATCCTCAGCCCAAACGGACATCATCATTTCAAGGTCCTCTTGTTGAAACGCAGCATAAAATACTTTTTCAGCTTCTTCTGATGTCGTAAAAAGTTTCTTTTCTTCCATGGTAACTTAGATGTTCGATTGTTAAAGTCTTACAATGATGAGTTCAGCAAAACATATATAGCGACATGTCTCAAGAAGAATTAATTATTGCTGCTGTAGATGAAATAGCAGACCCTGGCAGCAAAGGCCTGAGTATCGATCGAGATGGCGCAAAACTTGATCTTTTTATCGTCAAAAAAGATGCCAAAATTGTTGTATACCAGAACTCATGCCCGCATACACAAGGCCCTCTTGATTGGACGCCGGATCAGTTTTTAGCTATGGATAATCACTACATCATGTGCGCTAACCATGGCGCATTATTTGAAATCAAAAATGGCCTATGCATCTACGGCCCATGTAAGACACAAAGCCTAAAGGCGATACCGTTTACAATTAAAGACAACCATATTTATGCACTTATATAGCCCTTATATTTATTACTGAAAAGATTCAATTTTATAAATATCTATATTCCACCAGCGTCCAAGCTTGCTACAATATTGTCTAGATTAAATTATTAATAAAAATTGCGAGTTTTATTGTCATGACACTAAATACATCGATTTCATTCTTAAGCGCCCTCATCAGCTGGGCATTAGCGATCTTTTTAGGTACACAGTTATTATCTGGCACCTTTGATGGACGCAGTTGCACAACCTCATGCGTGAATATTGTTTTTTGGGTGTCATTTGCAATCGCCGCAATTGGACTAATCTTTAGTTTAGGGGGAATTTCGATTAGCAAATCTAGCTGGATTAATACTTTGTGTTTATTAGCTTTGGTTGGCTTAGTGGGAATTTACGTAACTACAATGTTGATAGGTAATTTCGACTTACTGTAAATAACTCTATTTACGAATGTCCGCTTTTGGCCATAAGCGGTCATTTGACTGTTAAAGTGTATTAGGTTTTTTAATGCAAAAATTCTTGTATTTCATTTATTGTAAACAAACCAACCCCGATGTTATTCATTTCTTCTTCTCCTTTTGCATACAACTGCGATATTGCATTTGTTGCAAGAACAACGCGAAAATCTCGTTCGCTTGCTTCGTAAATACTAGTTCTAGGACAATTTGGAAAGTTACACCCTGAAAAGACTATTGTATCAACTCGACGTTTTTTCAAAAATTCTTCAAGTTGTGTCTTATAAAACGCTCCCCATCTTGGTTTATACATAACATATTCATTGTCTCCGATCTGCTGGAATTTCCCTGATAAAAGGTAATTTGAATTTTGTTTTATAGAATTATCTGGCTTGAGATCATGTACTAACTCAGCACCATGAGTTTCGGGTGCAACTACTTCTTTACCCTCTTCAATAATTTGTCTTCTACACAAATCGACATTTGAACCGTTACGAAGATATATCCTTATAGCATGAATAATAAGCAACCTGCGGGCTCGATAAGCATCTAGCAATGTAACGATATTAGGAATTGCTTCTTTTGTGCCACTTATACACGCCGGAGCATTATCCAATGTAAAATCGTTCTGAACATCGATCGTAATGAGCGCTGAAGTAGCAACATTTGGTTTAGTATATTTATCCATTCTGTTTTCTATTTCTTATTTAGGCCTTAGTGATGCTATAAAACCTTATTTTAAGTGGCCAAATCAACAGTAGATAAAATCGACTAAATGCAAATATCCACTTTGTATCGTTAACGGACATTGTAGTTTAATTGACTCCAGATAAGTCTGACTACAGCCGAAATTTTTGGGTATAAAATTAGGACATCAATACTTACTGGATTTGATTGAAATTAATCTTTAAAGATCAATTGCATAGCTAAACTGTGAAGTAGCTGCCGCCTCCACCACATTAGATTCTAAAAGATCCATTACTCAGAAAATATCATCTGAAATTTTTAATGCCCATTTTGTCTATAAGTTCAGTTGATACAATTTATACGAAAATATTTAATGTCTGATTTATTCGTAAGGATTAGAATAAAACTCTAATTAGTTTCAGGTTTGTGATAAAAATATTAACGGTACTACAGTATTTGTAGTTACTAAGTTCAGGTTTTGAAGTGTATAGCACACAGTATCGATGGTAAGTTTTAAATAGTTAACCAGAGAGATTTTTAATTTTAAGGATAGTACGTTGAAAATGGACTTCCTTTTTTACAATCTTATACATAAAAAGTCTGAAGATTTAATCAGTAAATGCAATTTAAGATAAATGGAGGACAAGAATATGAGTGCTGTCGCAGAATCAATAATACATACAAGCAATCCAATACAAAACTTTATTAACAAGCCAAAGAATATGCTAATAGATGGACAGTGGGTTGCTGCAAAAAGTGGTAAATGTTTTGATGTCTACAACCCCGCTACTGGTGAAGTCATTGCACACGTAGCTGAGGGAGAAAAACCAGACATCGATGTCGCAGTAAAATCTGCAAGAAAAGCATTTGAACATGGACCCTGGCCAAAGATGCCCGCTTCTGAGCGGGGACGATTACTTCATCGAATTGGTGATCTGATTCTAGATAATTTGGAAGAGTTAGCTGAATTAGAAGCACTTGATAATGGCAAGCCAATTTCTGTAGCACGAGCCGCTGATGTTCCATTGTCAGCAGATATGTTTCATTACATGTCGGGTTGGTGCACGAAACAACATGGAATAACAATTCCATTAAATGTTCTGTATACACCAGGGGTAGATTACCATTGTTACACACGCCCTGAGCCTGTAGGAGTAGTTGGACAAATAATTCCGTGGAATTTCCCATTATTAATGGCAGCTTGGAAACTAGCGCCCGCACTTGCATGCGGTTGCACTATTGTAATTAAAGTTGCGGAAGAAACTCCACTTTCTGCACTTCGGCTTGGTGAGATTTTTCAAGAAGCTGGACTGCCAGATGGTGTCGTCAACATTATTACTGGGTTTGGAGAAACTGCAGGCGCTGCATTAGCAGCCAATCCAGATGTAGATAAAATTGCTTTTACAGGTTCTACCGAAGTAGGACGACTAATTGTCAAAGCTGCTGCTAATGATTTAAAAAAAGTTTCATTAGAACTTGGGGGTAAATCACCTAATATAGTCCTAAGCGATGCTGATTTAGATGTTGCAATTCCAGGTGCAACAAATGCAATCTTTTTTAACCATGGTCAATGTTGTTGTGCAGGTTCTCGTCTGCTAGTAGACGAGAAAATATTTGATCAAGTTGTCGAAGGTGTTTCAGATAATGCACAAAAAATTAAATTAGGCCCAGGACTTGACCCTAGCACCGAAATGGGTCCACTAGTATCTACGACACAATTTGATCGTGTAAGTGGGTACTTAGAATCTGGGTTTTCCGAGGGTGCACGTGCATCTGTTGGTGGACATGTTTTAGATCACGAAGGATATTTTGTGGAGCCTACGGTTTTAGTCGACACAAAACCAGAGATGAAAGTAGTTGAGGAAGAAATTTTTGGCCCTGTAGTTACTGCTATGCCATTTAAATCGCTAGATGAGGACTTAATTGACGAAGCGAATAATACAATTTATGGATTAGCTGCAGGCATCTGGACCAAAGATGTAAGCAAAGCACATAAGGTTGCTAGTCAACTTAAGGCAGGATCTGTGTGGATTAATTGCTACAATATATTTGATGCAGCGCTTCCATTTGGTGGATATAAACAATCAGGATGGGGAAGAGAAATGGGAGAGGCGGTGTTAGAAAACTATACAGAAACTAAAGCTGTAACGATTCAGTTATAAGTAAGCTAATATTAATAATAATAAATAAGACATGTAATAATCGTTTTTTGTAATGTCCGCTTTCGGCCAATAGCGGACATTCACGCAAAACATACTGGCCGAAGCAAGCGAAGCTTACTGGAGGTACAGGCCACGAAGTAGCTGTCGTGCTTAGCCATACTATGTGCGAACTGAAAGTTGCAAAATTTGATCATATAGTTCAGAAAACTCTCCATAAATATCAATATCTGCGTCATAAAAATCTTGTTTACTTGCTACAATTTGCGCAGCAGCTAAAAGTGTTCGCTCGGTTTCATTTGTTGTAAGCGATCTATTATCTTTCAGTAGTTCTATAATCATGTGCAAAAAGGAGGATGCGCCATCACTATCTTCCTTTGCATTGTCAGAAAAAATATATTTTGCAAATACTGGAGCATAATAATTAAAGGCAATTGGAGGCATAGAGATCAAATCTTCTTGATAATAGAGCGCGTTTTCTCGAAACATTTCCTCGGCTTCAGTTAATGATTTTCCTGCAAAATGCTTGAACGCCCATTCAGCATCAAGGTTATTATTTTCAATGACTCCCCAGTTGGACTTACTTGGAATACTCATAGCATTCGGATACCTAACATCTTAATACATGGCAATTTTGCATAGAATTTCACAATAATGAATAGACTTATCTATGAAACCTAATGTCCGCTTTGGGTCGTAAGCAGACATTATACCTGTCCATAATCAATCGACCTACCTAACCATCTTTGAATCACAGCATCTGCATTTTTTGGATGATCATTCAATAATTGTTTCGCAGTTTCTTGAACCAACGGAATTAAATCTTGATCACGCATAATGTTTGCAATGCGCAATTGCAACATGCCGGTTTGACGAGTACCTAACACTTCACCTGGACCACGAATTTCTAAATCTACCTGGGCAATTTTAAAACCATCATTAGTATTACGCATGGTATCGATGCGGGTTTTTGCATTTTCTGTAAGTGGTGGATCAAACACTAATACACAACTACTTTCTTCTGTACCCCGACCAACACGGCCACGTAGTTGATGCAATTGCGCCAAACCTAGGCGTTCAGCATTTTCGATAATCATCAAACTAGCATTGGGTACATCTACGCCCACTTCGATTACCGTTGTTGCAACCAGCAAATCAATTTTTTTCGCAGTGAAATCTTGCATGACTGCATCTTTCTCTTTGCCTTTCATACGGCCATGCACTAAACCAACTTTTACACCGCGCAACATCTGGCTTAACACACGATAAACATCTTCCGCAGCTTGGCATTGCAGGGCTTCAGATTCTTCTACTAAAGTGCATACCCAATAGGCTTGTTGACCATTACGACAAGCATTGGCAACACGTTCGACTACTTCATGACGCCTTTCCATAGGGATAGCAATGGTACTTATTGGTTTTCTACCCGGAGGCAATTCATCAATTACTGAATAATCTAGATCTGCATACGCGGTCATCGCTAAGGTCCTTGGAATGGGTGTTGCAGTCATAATGAGTTGATGAGGATGCATGCCGTTCTGTATACCTTTCTCACGTAACGCCAAACGTTGATGGACACCAAAGCGATGCTGTTCGTCAATCACCAAAAATGCTAAATTTTTAAACTCAACACCTTGTTGAAATAAAGCATGCGTACCTATGATTGCGTTTGCGGTGCCAGAAGCAATCAACGCCTTCATCTCATTCGCTTTACTCGCAGTTAATTTTCCTGAAAGCCATGCAAGACGAACGCCTAATGGCTCTAGCCATTTAGCAAAATTACGCAAATGTTGTTCTGCTAAGATTTCAGTAGGCGCCATCATCACTGCTTGATAACCAGCTTCGATGGCTTGCAAACATCCTGCAATCGCTACCAGTGTTTTTCCACTACCTACATCACCCTGCACCAACCTCAACATGGGATAATCATTACTCAAATCAGAAAATACAGTTTTAATAACTCGCTTTTGTGCACCCGTTAATTCAAATTCCAGCGATTTAAGTAGTCCTTTATACAATTCACCTTTAGACTTAATCGCAATGGCATCTTGTTTTTGCATTTGCAATCTAAGTTTCGACAAACTAAGTTGCTGTGCTAGTAATTCTTCAAAAGCTAAACGACGCTGCATTGGATGTTTACCCAAAGACAGGGCTTCAGTGTCTGCTTCTGGAGGAGGCCGATGAACAAATTTTAAGGCATCAATAATACTGACGTTTTGACCGTCAATACGCGGAGGGCTTGGAAGTAAATCTAATACCGGTTGATCATTCTTACCTTCACATTGAGTGGCCCACTGCAAGACCTGTGAAGTCAAACGTCGCAAGCTAAGTTGATGCAAACCTTCTGTAGTTGAATAGATAGGTGTTAAGTGATCTTCAACTTTTGTCGGTTCATCATCATGCAATATTTCATATTCCGGATGCACCATCTCTGGCCCTTTCAAGCCTCGTCGAATCTCTCCAAAACATCTGATTTTGACCCCATTGGAAAGGTTATCACGTTGAGATTTATTGAAATAAAAAAATCTCAGCATTACTCTACCCGTACCATCCTCTACACTTACCAATAACATGCGGCGTTTACGAAACACCACCTCGCTATGTGCAATGCTGCCAATCACTACACACTCTTCACCTGTACGTAATGCTCCAACTGGCCTTATGCGAGTGCGATCTTGATAACGGATAGGCAGATGAAACAACAGATCTTGTACAGTATAGATCTGAATGCGCTGCAATCTTTCAGCAACTTTCGGCCCCACACCTTTAAGTGTTTCCACCGAGGGAAATGCTTCTTTACTCAAGCGTTAAATTTAATTTTTATTAGTAGTAGAAGAGAGATGTTCGATATATTTTTAATCTAATTCCATTAAGGCATCCATCTCCACTGCAACACCCTTAGGTAAAGATGCAACACCCACAGCAGCACGAGCTGGATAGGGTTCTGCAAAATATTCAGCCATAACTTCATTCACTAAAGGAAAATGACTTAAATCAGTAAGGAAAATGTTTACCTTCACGAGTTTGTCTAATGAACCACCCGCAGCTTGTGCAACCGCTTGTAGATTATCAAATACTTGACTAATTTGTATGCGCATATCGCCCTCTACCACTTCCATCGTTGCTGGCACTAGTGGAATTTGTCCCGATAGATATACGGTTGAATTCACTTTTACTGCTTGCGAGTAAGTACCAATAGCCTGAGGCGCTTGATTGGTTGCTATTATTTCCCTAGTCATTCTTTCTCCTTTTTAGCGAGAAACTTCTAATTTATCCTGATACTTTGTTAAAAAATAATCTCAAATACTCATGTATAGGTTTATACATTGCGCGTTTTCAATATTTTTAGCCTCGTCTCATAATAAATCAGAGCTCCTTCAATTTAATGAATATTTTAATTATTGATGGCGTTTAACTTTATATATCTGTGGAATATTTCGTATGGTGCGCATGATACGCGCCAAATGAACACGATCTTTAACGGTTAACAAAACGGTAATCATTGTAGTGGAACCCAACTTCTCATCAAAAACAATATTTTCAATATTAGAACCTTCTTCAGAAATGGTAGAGGCAACTACTGCCAGAACACCAGGCTCATTTGCTGTGCGAATGGAAATCTCAGCAGTGAATTCATTCGCAATTTCATTCGCCCAATACACATGAATCCATTTATCACGACTGGTGGTTTTACGTTTAGTATTTACACATTTAATATGATGTACTACTAAACCCTTGCCGGCTGTCATAATGCCAATAATTGCATCTCCTGGTATCGGATAACAACACTTACCAAAACTCACCACCATCCCTTCCGTGCCACGAATGGCCAGAGGACTTTTGCTCTCACTTTTGCGTCGCAATTTAATCCAACTGCCGCGCAATGATTCAATATGTTTTGCAACAAAGGGGGCCATACGGTTGCCTAAACCAATTTCATGAAATAGCTGCTCTTCAGATTCTAACTGTAAGTCTTCCAGTAAATTTTCTTGTTCTCGACTACTGATGTCTTGCCAAGATTTGTCATACGCTCTGAGTGCATTGTTGAGTAAACGTTTACCAAGCTCTAAAGCTTCATTACCTTGTAGATTTTTTAAGAAACTACGAATATTTGAACGAGCTTTAGCGGTAACAATAAAATTTAACCATGCCGGATTCGGTCGGCCACTAGGTGAGGTAATGATTTCTACTGTTTGGCCAGTTTGTAGCACCGTGCTAAGAGACTCTAGGCGACGATTTATTTTTGCCGCTACACATAGGTTGCCAATATCAGTATGCACGGCATAGGCAAAATCAATTGTCGTAGAATTTATCGGCAGTTCCATGATGTCGCCCGCAGGTGTAAATACGTAGATTTCATCTCTATATAAATCAACCTTGACGCTCTCTAAGAACTCCAAAGAACTACCGGAACGATTTTGCATCTCGGATACTGTATTCAACCACTCACGGGTGCGAGATTGTGGTACTGCATGGTCATCACTAGCATCCTTATACAGCCAATGCGCAGCGATTCCTGACTCTGCTACTTGATCCATTTCCTCTGAACGCACTTGAACTTCAATCGGCATGCCTTTAGGACCAAATAAAATGGTATGCAAAGACTGGTAAGCATTTTTTTTCGGGATCGCTATGTAATCCTTAAATTTTCCAGGCACTGGTTTATATAAGTTATGAATTACACCTATTACTCTATAACAGGTATCCACACTATTTACGACGATTCGAAATGCAAACACATCATACACTTCAGAAAATTGCAGACGCTTATCTTTCATCTTGCGATAGATGCTATAGATATTTTTTTCGCGACCGTGAATTCTATTAACGATATTGGCCCGTTCTAATCGTTCGCAGATATTCTTTTCAACTTCTTGCAATAGCGCATCACGATTGATATTGGCGCGACGGATAACATCATTTAATACTTCATATCTTTTTGGCCATACTGTTTTAAAAGAAAGCTCTTCTAGCTCAACACGTAATCCATGCATACCTAATCGCAACGCAATAGGTGCATAAATATCTAAAGTTTCTCGTGCAATACGTTTACGCTTATCAAGCCTCATTACATCGAGAGTACGCATATTGTGTAAACGATCTGCAAGTTTTATTATTATGACTCGCACGTCTTTAACCATTGCAAGCATCATTTTGCGGAAATTTTCAGCTTGTGCTTCTAATTTTGATTCAAACTCAAGATGAGTTAGCTTACTCACGCCATCGACCAGTTCTGCAACCTCATTACCAAACTCATTTTTAATCTGATCTTTTGCAGTTTCAGTATCCTCTATAACATCATGCAAAATTGCCGCTTGAATGGTTTCTGCATCCATGTGCATTTCTACTAAAACTTTAGCTACAGAAATCGGATGATAAATATAAGGTTCGCCCGAAAGACGAGTTTGACCTTCATGTGCATTGGCACTAAAAAGGTATGCTTGGTAGATTTTTTTTACCTGCTCAGGATCTAAATAGCCCTCTAGTAGAGCACATAGATCACTGATTAAGTCCCGTGAAGACTGATTTGTAGAAATACTTGAGCTTGCGGATTTATTGGCTGATCCAGCAGCAGACCCTGCGACAGTTGCCATTATTCATTGTCGCGGAAAACGACTTACCTCGAAATCTTAGTCTCCATCTGTAGATGGATCCGGAGTTGAAGAAGGTGTTGGTATTCCATAATCAGAAGAAGTGCTTTCTGTACTTTCTGTACTTTCACCAAAAGGATTATCGCTAGCCGAAGAATCGGAAGAATCGTTAGAACTTGCTGCGAGCTCTTTTGCCAATAGCTCTTCCATGGATAATGTCTCTTCCGTAGCAGAGGGGTCAGCCTGGCTTACTGAAGGCGCAAATGTTTGGCCTAATGATTGGCTTATATCTGAATTTTGAGAACTACCAAACGGGTTAACCGGTTGCTCTGCTGACAGCTGACCAGTAACTTGTCCTTCTGGCGCGGGTTGAGTTAGCTCGCGGCTAATCTCAGCATGTAAAGCTGCTGCAAGATCATCTTCATCAAATGGCAGATCATCATCTAAAGGTTTTGCCAATGCTGCTTCCATCATTTCTTCATTAACCAGCCCAAGCTCTATCTCACGCAGTGCCACTACTGTAGATTTATCATTTTCCCATTCGACCAAAGGCTCAGTACCCATAGAAAGTTGACGGGCACGCTTGCTAGCTAGTAATACTAGCTTGAAGCGATTTTCTACATGATCAAGACAATCTTCTACCGTCACTCGGGCCATGGGAATACTCCTAAAAAACAAATAAAACGGGCTTAGCCGAGTAAGTGTAGCGAATTTGCTGCCCAGCTTCTAGCTTTCGATGACAAATCTCTAGCGTTTCGGTAACAAATCTTCACCAAGGGCTCGCAAAGTACCCTCACTGATAGGCAGATATTCACCTTCACCTACCACTAATGCAGTAAGGTCTCGTAAAGCATCATCAAAATTATCATTCAGAACAACAAAGTCAAATTCATCATAATGTCTAATTTCACTTTCGGCATCCCGCATTCTACGTGCGATAGTTTCTTCACTATCCTGACCACGTCCACGCAATCGTGTTTCTAATTCAGCTTTTGAAGGGGGCAGTATAAATATAGATTGTGTGTCTTGAATACGTTCACGCACTTGCTCCGCCCCTTGCCAGTCAATTTCGAGAATTACTTTTAAACCTTGGTCTAATTGCTCTTCTACAGAGGATAGTGAAGTGCCATAAAAATGATCAAACACCTTTGCATATTCCAGAAATTCATTTTGCTTAATCATTTGCAAAAATGTTTTATAAGAGACAAAAAAATAATTTTCGCCATCTACCTCGCCTGGGCGCCTTTCTCGCGTAGTGTGCGAGACAGAAACAACCACTTCAGAAGTAGAATCAACAAGTGCTTTTACCAAGCTTGTCTTACCTGCTCCAGATGGTGCAGAAACGATGAAAAGTTTCCCTTTGCTCATGTAATTAATCATACACAAAATAAAAAGGCTCCGCATTGCGGAGCCTTTTTAACCATAGTAATTATGAATTTTTATTTAGCGCAAACTAACTCTTAGTAAGTGGCACCAAAGCAATTTCAACTCTACGATTTTGTGAACGTCCATTAACATCATCATTGCTTGCTATAGGATAATCTTCACCATAACCATAAGTGGCTAAACGTAGTGGTTGAATTTCTCTACTTTGAAAGTATTTTGATACCGCGCTAGCTCTTTTCTCAGACAAATTTTGATTATAGTCATTTGCACCAGTGCTATCGGTATGCCCCATCACCTCGACTAAAGTTTTATCGAACTCATCCACCACGATAGTAACCGAGTCTAGTACAGCGAAAAAATCGCCATTAATATCTGCACTATCTGTAGCAAAGGTTACATTTCCAGGCATATTTAAAATAATATTATCGCCATCACGAGTTACACTAACACCTGTACCCGCAAGCTTTTGTCTTAATTTTGCTTCTTGCACATCCATATAGTAGCCCACTGCACCACCAGCTAATGCACCAACACCCGCGCCAATTAAAGCGTGCTTACGACGCTCTCGGCTATCATCACCAGTAATAAGGCCTACCACGGCCCCAGTGGCTGCACCCGCACCTGCACCGATGACAGCTTTGCTAGTTTGCTTTTCACCTGTGTACGGATTGATAGTAGAACATGAAGCAAGAGTTATAGATAAAAAGATAAACCCCGCAATGTTAATTTTTTGTAATATTTTCATAATTACCTCCTTTTGTAAGCAATGGATTTTACATATGTCCATTTGCTAATTTATTTAGTCCTTATTTGCATTACTTAAAAGCAGTTTTGCCAATAAATATTTGGACTCTAATTTCAACTAAGTCGTTCATATTTATTACAGCTCATTATGAAGCAGCTGATCGTGCCATTTAACCTTTCAGACACCCATATATCGGCATTTCGACACCATGCATCTAGAGTCGTTTTTACACGGTTTCACACTACTGAAAATGCAGTCAAACTAACGTAACGAATTTAATTTAAAGAACATTTTGCTCGTCGCAGTTGTATTTCATCTAATGAAATAACCGCGATGGAAGACAATAACTATAAACTTGTTAAACATTCAGAAACTTATTTAATGATGCAACAACATATTGCAATGAAAATACGCGAGTATTTACCAGATATTAATGCCAGTGAAATTAATTTTGATGAAAAAAATACACAGCCGTATGCAGAAAATTTAAAACACTTTACTGAAAGTATTCTGACTTGGTCCCATACCATTCTCGAAAAAGCAAAATTACCCACTCTCGCACATGAAGCCAAACCTTTAGCCAATAAGTACAGTATTGAAAGCGATGAAGGCTGTGCGTTACGAATGGTAATTGAATTGGATGCACTAAATAGCTCATTAGCCAATCGAGACGCTGGGACTGCAGCGCTTGCCAGCATGAAACTATTAGAAAATGTTTGGTATAGCTCTATATTCAAAATTGACAAGCAACAAAATACACAAAAAGTGGGAACAGCTGCAACTGCCAACTCTCCTGCCGTTGCTGCAACTAAGCAATCAGCAAATGATACTAGTCAGCAGCTATATCAAGAGACCATTAACAACTTAAAAGATAAGTACCCGCATTGTAATGTAAATGCATTACGTTTATTGGCTGCAACCCGCTTAAATGTGAGCAAGCAAGAACTTGATGATCTTGACATTACGCCTGAGTAACACCTAAATAATGAACGATAAAAATAATAACCACGATTTATTTAGCGCTTCATTGGAGTCGATAGAAACTAGTAAACGTGTAGACAAGTTTCAGCGCTTTAAGAATGATTTTCAGCGTGAATGCAATGTGACGCTAGATAATGCGCAAGAATGGATAAAAGCAGAACTGCCCATAGTCACAGATTATATAGATGCCACTGCCATAAAAGATGAATTAAAGCAGACTAAAACTTCAAACAGACGTAAACATCTATTATCTGCATTGTTATTTGAAAAAAACTTACGGGAATCAATAGTCAATAATGATGCTACAACAGCAGCAATTATGGCAATGCATATGTTTAACAATATGTGGCAAGCCAAAGTAGAGTTACATGGTTCATTACCCACAGCAGTAGCCTCTACAAACACCTCATCATCTAAATCACCCAGTGAAATTGCTAATCAAACATATAATGACACAAGTGAAAAAATACTCACAACTTTGATTAAAAAAGGCGAACAGTTAAAAAATGATTCACAAATTCAATCTCGAATTCAAAACAAGTCACAAAAAAAGGTTACACCTAAAAAACCAAAACAAAAAACTCAACCCCCTATAGAAAAAGTATCTAGAAAAGACACGAAAAAGAAAACTGACGCCTGGGCTGAAGAAATAGATAATGAAAAACAACGAAAATTATTAGCGTTAGCAAATAATAATAAAATAAAGGACAACGCCAAGAAAAAAGTTGGCGGTATGTTATCAAAAGTTAAAACAAAATTACCTTTAAAGAGAAGAAAAAAATCAATTTCAGATAGGTTTGCTGCTAAACAGGATAATCCTATGGAAAAATACCAAGGTGATGATTTATTGGAAGACCCTAATCGATCCGCAATTATGGTTAATCCAGGGTTCTCAGATAGTATCGATGACTCATTAATTCAGGCGCGTTCTCAAGCCATTCAAGATCCGAATGAGACAGGCGTGAGGATGCATAAAGTAATAAAAGAACGAGAACATAATAAACAAGAACCTGGCTGTAACACTATTATAATGAAGTTGGCTTCTAGTTCTGGCAAAAGATCCGGAGCTGGATTAAGCGTACCTGAACAGTGTCAACAAGCTATCAATGTTCTTACTGCACAATTTCCAGGGTTTGATTCAGTAGCGATACGCAATATGGCTGCAGAAAAGGTCGGCGTCTCACCTCAATACATTGAGAATTTAAATATTCTTCCCGAAAGGACTGGTTAAACCGGCTAATTATTTTACCAGTCTATTTTTATTGGTTTGCATATTGAAATGCATGATCCCAAATATAATCAATAATACGTTTAGCAGATTCAATACTAGATGCGCGATATTGATCATCAGAAATTTTTTCAATTACCGATATAGTTTCCCCTGAATTCAAAGTCGCTTGTAAGTTCGTTAATTGTTCTAATGCAGGCTCAACATTGACTTTCGTATTTGTAGAAAGTTGATCCTTAGTCCATGCATTGAGTTTGATGCTAATTTCTTCTACACTAAGCGCCTTATCTTCCAGCATCAGCAAGTAGTATATAAGTAGCATCTCTTTGCTTTGCTCTTCTTCAGCAGCATCCACAACAGCATTTAATACACCTTGACATACATCAAGGCTTTTAAAAAATAACACATCAGTTACTTTTTTCAGAAACTCTAAACGTTTACTTTTATATTTAATATATTGTCTGGCCGCAAACCCTCCCAAAGCTACACAAGCTGTCAAAGCAGCTAACAATAATGGATAAACCGCCTTAGGATCACTTACATCTACATCAAATTTTCCGCCTAGATTCCAACCAAACACCACTAATACAATCGCTCCCACTAACAAACCTAAAGCCGGTAATATTTTAATTAGCATGGGAATAGCAGCGCCTAACGCAGGAATGATTAGCATCAGTTTATCGCGCAAGCTCATACTAATTTTCACATTTGGAAATAAAAGTTCTAAATCATAATGTGGGATATTCTTATATAAATATAGATAGACTTTTCCAGGTTTAAAATTAAGCTCATTTTTATGTTTTTCTTTTGCATCAAAATATTGCTGTGATTTTATTTCTAACAGCACCGAAACATAATCGTAATTATCGAAACTAATTTGTTTTTTTCTAAAAAACCGTTTTATGGTTGCCTGCTTAACATTGCTGCCACGATAACATAATAAAATACGCTCATAATCATTTAAATCAACTTTAGTATTAACCGGTACCAAAGAAGATTGATTCAATGCTTTTTCGATATCCTGCTTACTTAATTCTTGATAGTTTGCGTTCAGCAAGACTCTTTTGAGAGTGTTCGCTAGAACGCTAGCCTGTTGTCGTTCTTCTTCATCTGTTAATTTTGTAAATGCAGGAGTTTCATTATTTGGATTAAAGTAAGCGTAAGATTGCTTCATTAACTCCAAATTATTTTGCGCTTTAAAATGCACATAGGCATTAAGAATTTCAGCAAAGGACTGGAACTGTCGCTGTTCTTTTTTCTCAAGTAATTTACAGCACTTGTTTATCAGTACATGGCGCCTGCAAGGAATAAAGTGCATTAGTATAAAATGGTATAGATTGTGAAAATAAATCTATTGGCAGAAACAAAAACGCCTAGAGATAATTTCTAGGCGTTTAAGTTTTTTCATAAAATGAATAGATACTAACTATTTTTTTATCACTCGATAAAGCAATAACAATACCATTGCTCCAATTACTGCGATTACTAAACTGATCAAATTGAAACCCGTTACAGTTCCAAAACCTAACAAAGTACTAATATAACCACCGACAAATGCGCCAGCTATACCAAGCAGGATGGTTACAATGATTCCACCTGGATCCTTTCCAGGCATAATCAATTTAGCTATGGCGCCAACTATGCCGCCAAGAACTATCCAAGTTAAAAAGCCCATAGCTACTCCTATTATTTTTATTATTTAAGATTAACAAAGAAATATAAGGTTACTCTTTCTTCATCATCTCGCCAGCTTTCTCTGAAGCCATATCTTTAGCTTTTTCCACCATCTCATCTGCTTTCTCTTCAGCTTTTTCCATCATGGTAGAACCTTCTTCAGCAGCCATTTCTTCTTCAATAGGTGGCAATGAATCCCAGTCTGGAAGTGGCTCTAACTTTGGCCCTTTAGCATCACTTTCCATCATTTCTTTTGCAGCACCGTCAGCGTCATCTGCCATTTCGCCAGCTTTATCCATGGCCTCGTCAGCCATTTCACCTGCACTTTCCATAGCGCTATCAGCTGCATCTTCGGCTTTATCCATCATTTCACCAGCTTCTTCTTTGCTACATCCAAACATTAAAGCTGCAATGAACAACATTAAAATTAATTTATACATCTAGAACTCACTCCTATTGGTTTTATACTTTTATTTTTATAGTTTATATTTAGTACGTTACTTTTGGTGGTAATTCTTTAGCATGCTCTACCCAGGCAGTAACTTCTTTTAGTGTTGGTACTCTTCTCACTAAATTCTTTTCTGCGTTAACTTCTTCCATTTTAGCGGTAAGATTTTCAGGAACTCGGTTACGCAGTTCCTTAACGGTATCAACACCTGAAGCTTCTAACAGCTCAGAGTATTCCTCACCTACGCCTTTAATTCTAAATAAGTCACACATATTAACCCATTTAAGAATTTGGCTATCGCTGCAGCCTGATTTCTCAGCGCAACTCTTACGACCTTCTTTTGAACATCCTGCTTCCAGTAAACCATCCGTATCTGTGACTCCAGCCTTAACTAACATCTCCGCATATTTTGGGCCAATGCCTTCCACTGCTTCGATTTTATGATTTGCCATCTCAAAGAACTCCCAGCTATACAAGACAACGCATTATGCAATGCCTATGTTTTTATTATGGTAATAATTTAAACTATGAAAACTCAATATAAGAATGAGTTAACAATAACTTATTATAGCAAGCAGAAAATGGTTTGGAATGTAAAGTTGCTAGAATTTACACGTGTTGAAAATAAAAGATGTTGATTTAACAGTAGTTATAAATTAATAATAATCTTTACTTACTTATCAGTATCAGAAAGTTCCTTTTTTACCTGCTCAAAACTTGTATGCCGTACATCAGTTCCGGCAACGGTATAAATAACATACTCACAAATATTCTTAGCATGATCGCCAATACGTTCTAGTGAGCGAGCGCACCACATTACACGTAAAGCACGTTTGATAGCACTGTGGTCTTCCATCATATGGGTAATCAACTGGCGCACCAACGCATCATATTCATCATTAATTTCTCGATCACCTTGCGCAATGGTTAGTGCAGCATCGGT
Source organism: uncultured Thiotrichales bacterium (assembly GCA_964468615.1). Taxonomy (GTDB): domain Bacteria; phylum Pseudomonadota; class Gammaproteobacteria; order UBA4575; family UBA4575; genus JABDMD01. The sequence continues at coordinate 23,068 of CAYXVH010000284.1, forward strand.
ATCCATGCGTGCGAAAGCATCCAAGCTTTCGTGCAGCATTTTTCTCACTTGCTCACCCATGTGCTTAATTTCGATGAAATAAGATGGTGTACGCTCAACCGTTGCAAGCTTTACCGCATGCCGACCAATTTTCTCGGCCTCATCACCTATTCTTTCCAGATCGGTAATGGTCTTAATGACTGTCACCACTAAACGAAGATCACTCGCAGTCGGTTGGCGCCGCGCAATAACTTGTGTGCATTCTTCGTCGATTGCTACTTCCATAGAATTAATTTTGTAATCACTGGTGGCAACTTCTTCTGCCAAACTACTATCTGAACGCGTCAACGCAAGTAATGCATTCTCGACTTGTTTTTCAACCATACCGCCCATGCTTAAAACTTTGCTACGCAGTGATTCTAAATCTTCATCAAACTGATGAGAGATGTGTTGTCCGATATCTTGATAAACCATAATTATCTCGCTTTTAATTTCTTACAATCTGTTAACCGTAACGACCGGTAATATAATCTTCGGTTTGCTTTTCGCTTGGGTTGGTAAAAAGTTGCTCGGTAGCACCGAATTCAATCAGCTCCCCCAAATATAAAAACGCGGTGTAATCCGAAACCCGCGCTGCCTGTTGCATATTATGGGTGACAATTACTACTGTGTACTGTTCCTTCAGCTGAATAATCAATTCTTCAATTTTCAAAGTAGAAATTGGATCTAACGCAGAAGCGGGCTCATCCAAAAGAATAACTTCGGGTTGGATCGCAATAGAACGCGCAATCACAAGGCGTTGTTGCTGTCCACCAGATAACTCTAATGCATTGTCTTGCAAGCGATCTTTAACTTCGTCCCACAAAGCCGCACCCTTGAGCGCCCACTCCACTCGCTCATCTAATACTCTTTTCTTATTAACCCCTTGCAAGCGTAATCCATAAGCAACATTTTCATATATCGTTTTAGGGAATGGATTAGGTTTTTGAAATACCATTCCTACTTTACGTCGCAATTCGGCAACATTAACGGATTTAGTATTAATGTCTTCGCCATGCAAAAACATTTCGCCTTCCAATCTTACGATATCGATTAGGTCATTCATGCGATTCATACAACGTAACAAAGTTGATTTACCACAACCACTCGGACCAATAAACGCAGTAACACGTTTCTCAGGAATAGTTAAATTGATGTCTTTAAGCGCTTGGGTAGCACCGTAATACAGACCAAAGCCTCTGCATTCAAAACAAGCAGTTTCTTCCTCAATTTTTTGGCTCCCTTTATTGAGCAAAACATCATGTGAAATCTTAGGTGCGGCCATAGTCATGTATTCCTTAGCTCCTACAAAGCCTTACATAATTGATGTATAGGTTCAATCCCAAGCAAAGTACGGAATTGCATAATTAATTTTGTTCTAAATCTTTATATTTTTCTCTTAAATGATTTCTTGTATAGATTGCAGCTAAATTCAAAATCACAATAACAAGAACGAGTATTAGCGCAGTCGCATAAACTAAGGGACGTGCAGCTTCTACATTAGGACTTTGAAAACCTACATCGTAAATATGGAAACCTAAATGCATAAACTTACGTTCCAAATGAATAAATGGCGCATTACCATCTAATGGCAATGAAGGAGCAAGCTTAACCACGCCCACCAACATTAAAGGCGCCACTTCACCCGCAGCACGTGCAATCGAAAGTATTAGTCCGGTCATAATCGCAGGACTCGCCATCGGCAGAATAGTACGCCACAACGTTTCTGCTTTGGTTGCACCTAATGCTAGGGAACCTTCACGAATAGCTCTTGGAATACGCGACAATCCTTCTTCGGTTGCAACAATTACAACCGGCACGGTAAGCAGCGCAAGGGTAAGAGATGCCCACAGTAATCCACCCGAACCAAAAGTAGGAGAAGGTAGTGCTTCAGAATAAAATAATTCGTCTATCGTACCGCCAACAATGTAGACAAAAAAACCAAGACCAAACACGCCATACACAATGGAAGGCACGCCTGCGAGATTGTTTACGGAGATTCTGACTAAACGAGTTAAGAAGCCTTGTTTTGCGTATTCACGCAAATAAATAGCTGCGATAATCCCAAATGGCATGACTACTACTGTCATTAACATTACCGTAAGGACAGTACCAAAAATTGCTGGGAAAATTCCCCCTTCGGTGTTGGCCTCTCTTGGGTCATCAGTGATAAACCCCCAAAAAGTTTTGATGTAAAAGACTATTTTATCCAGCAAGTTCATCGCATTGGGGCGATAGGCTTTTACTACATCTGCAAGCTTAACTTCTACCTCTTTGCCACCCATTATTGTGGTGGTAATACTGTCTCTTGAGGCTTCTTTATATAAAGCGTTTAGCTCGCTCTTTAGCTGTTCATAGTCTGCATTATATTCTGCACGAGCATTTTCAATCGGCTTAAACTTTTCTTGATCTGTAACATCATCTTTCTCAAGTCCGCGTTGTTTTAAACGCAGCTTTTCAATTTGGTAGTTGATACGACCAATCTCAACTTTTTCAATATGTTCAATTCTTTCTCTTAACTCAGCAACTCTATCTAAGCGTTCGTCTAAATCCTGCCATTTAATATCCTCGTATAAATTTAGAACTTTATTGTCGCTTTTAATTTCTTTTAGAAAGCCGTAGAAGTTACCCCACTGTGTGCGCTCTAGCACCAAAACGTCTTTTGGTTCACTCACTTTCAGCTCATTAGGTGTAACGGTTAACATGAAATCCACACCCAAGGAATCGCGATTACCAACCTTTATCAAACTACGCTCGATAAGATCATCGTCACTTTCTACTTTTACACCCGACTCTAGTATTCTTTGCTTTAATACCTCTTCAGATTCAACACGTTCACCTATTACTTGAACAGTTTCATCATTATTTAGGTACTCAATTTCATAAACTGTTTTTGGCCAAAAGTGCCCTAGTCCGCGCACTGCAATCAGTGCTAACAAACCCACTACCATAATTACACTAATGGTTACCGCGCCCGCGTTTAACCAAATCCAAGGCGTGCCGGATTTATAAAATGGGTCTTTATGCGTTTTATTATTAGGCATCTAGATGGCTCTTCTTATAGAGAGCTATATTTTTCACGCAGTCTTTGTCTAACCATTTCTGCGATGGTGTTAAAGAAAAAAGTAAATATAAATAACACTAAAGAAGCTAAAAACAGCACCCTAAAGTGTGTGCTATCCACTTCTGATTCTGGCAGCTCAACCGCGACATTTGCCGACAAGGTGCGCATGCCTTCGAAAATACTAAAATCCATCACCGGCGTGTTACCGGTTGCCATTAACACGATCATGGTTTCGCCTACCGCACGACCCAAACCAATCATGGTGGCAGAAAAAATTCCAGGGCTAGCAGAGGGCAACACAACTCTCATCAATGTTTGCCATGGCGTAGCACCTAGCGCTAAAGAACCTGAAGACAAATGTTTAGGCACACTAAAAACTGCATCTTCAGATATAGAAAAGACAATGGGGATCACTGCAAAACCCATCGTAATACCAATGATCAATGCATTACGTTGGTCGTAACCCACACCCATGGTGTCTGTAAGCCAAAGACGCATATTGCCATCAAATAATACTTGTTCTAGCCATGGGCTAAGCGCCAAGCTAGCCCAAGCAAAAAATAACACTACTGGTAACAACATTGCAGCTTGCCAGCCATCAGCTATTTTACTAGTAACCGATTCCGGTAATCGCCACCAAACATAACTGGCCATGAACATCCCTAAGGGCACCAGCAATAAAACCGTAAACACGCCTGGTAAATTCAGTTCTACATAAGGCGCTAACCATAAACCTGCTAGAAACCCTAAAATTACAGTTGGTAATGCAGCCATAATTTCAATTGAAGGTTTAACCACGCCACGCATTTTTGGCGCCATAAAATATGCAGTAAAAATCGCACCACATATCGCCAACGGCATTGCAAACAACATGGCATAAAAGGCAGCTTTAAAAGTTCCAAAAGTTAACGGCGTAAGACTAAATTTGGGTTCAAAATCACTGGAAGCCGATGACGACTGCCAGATGTAGTCTGGTTCAGGATAGCTTTCATACCAAACTTTGCCCCATATAGATTTCATTGAGGCTTCTGGATGCTCACTATCTAGCGCCCAAATATGTAATTGGCCGCTTACATCTTCAGCAATGATCTTGTCACTTCTTGGCGCGATACCAAGATGTGTGAGCGGCTTATTAATTATATTTTCTGTGATGACATGACGATCTGCAGTGGTATGGAAAATAGAAATATTTCCATCCAAGTCCGTAATTAAAAATCCTTTGCGCAGTTGTTCAGTAGTAATGCTAGAAATCTTTGCACTACCACTTTTAAACTTTCTTATTGGTGTTAAATGCCGCGACCCATCATCCTCGCGCACTAAAAATAATTGATGAATATTGCCTTGATCATCAGCAAGCAGTAATGAAATCCCGCCGAGCAAAAATTCTAAAGTAGTCGGCTTGCTGTCTTCATCAAGTACTGACACGGCTTCAATATGAATTGGCTCGTCTTTTGATCGAATATCGTAATAAGCAATCGCGCCCTCTGCATTCAAAAGATATAGCCAGTCTCGCTCTGGTGATATCAGCGTTTTTATCGGTTTATCAACATACGGTAGTTGGACTTGGCTAGTAAGCTCTAAAGTAACTTCATTCTCATCTAAAAATGAAGACGCTTTTTCAAAGTTAACCAAGCGCGGGCCACTTTCAGTTTGTACAAATAGCGTTAGCCCATCTTCATTTTCGCTGATCGCTAAATTCTTTAATGCCTGTTCACCAATTTCTAAATCAATCGGCTCTTCACCCAACGGGAAGCTAATGCTTGGAATAATGGTTCGTTTGCTATCCTTATACTTAGAAGCATATTCATGTTTAAAAATAAGCACTTTCCCAGTACTCAAGCCAAGTGCAACGATATTATTTTCAGCATCGAGATGTGCCCAACTACTTATATGCACATCGGCATTCACTATAAGCACTTTGCTCTCAATTAATTCGCCACTATCTACATAAAAGAAATTCACCACACCTTTATTATTTAGACGCATAGCAATTTCTGCTTGTTCTTCGATGGAATAGAGCAAGGTTTCGTCTGAAGCCACCCTGCTTAATGAATAATTGGTAACTTCGTGCATGGCAGCTCCTTTGAATAAAGGAAGCACCACCATAAAAAGAAACAGAAAAATCAGAATGATTGAGCCGATAACTGCAATGCCACCTGCTCCTACTAAATAGCGTGCAAAAATATCTTTAATCGACCGCCTACGCCATAAGGTCTGATCAAAAACTAATGGTTCAGGAACACTTAGCTGTGATGAACTTGATTCTTCAGACATTTTTTATACTTATTTTCTGCCAAGCTTTTATTTTATATGCAGACTGGTTCTTGCAAAAAGGCCCTGCTGTTAACAGCAAGGCCTCAAATTTTACAGGCTTGTTAACCTGAATGCTGCAACTTAATGCTCGCAAGTTACAGCAAGTTAACAAAAGCTATTCAGCTGAGCTCACCTTCGTATTGGCCTTCATAGAATTTTTTTCAACGTCTATAGAAACTAATGCCTTATCCGCTACTTTTGAAGGTAATGGAATATAACCATCTTTAACGACTACTTTTTGACCTTGAGTTGATAACACCATTCTGATGAATTCACTCTCAAGTGGTGACAATGGCTTTCCCGGAACTTTATTTAGGTAAACGTACAAGAAACGTGCAAGCGGGTAGTCACCAGAGATTGCATTTTCGGAAGTTGCCGCAATTTTTTCTCCGTCTAATTTTTTAGATAGTGGCACAGCCTTTACACCAGAAGTTTTATAACCGATACCCGAGTAACCAATTCCGTTTAACGAAGAGGAAACAGACTGTACAACCGAAGCTGAACCAGGCTGCTCATTTACTGTGGATTTAAAATCACCTTTGCAGAGCCCTTTTTTCTTAAAATAGCCATACGTTCCTGATACTGAATTGCGACCAAACAATTGAATGTCACGTTTTAGCCAATTTCCTTGCAAACCAAGATCACCCCAGGCAGAAAGATCGTCATCTCCACCACACTTACGAGTGTTTGAGAAAATTGCATCTACTTGTGCAATCGACATTCCTTGAATTGGGTTATCCTTGTGTACGTAGACTGCTAGTGCATCAATCGCCACTGGAATAGCAGTCGGCTTGTAGCCAAACTTCTTTTCAAAAGATGCAAGTTCCTTGTCTTTCATCTTTCGGCTCATAGGGCCTAAGTTAGAAGTACCTTCAGTTAACGCAGGTGGCGCAGTTGATGAACCCGCAGCCTGAATTTGAATGTTAACGTTTGGATAAAAACGTTTGTACTCTTCGGCCCATAGCGTCATTAAGTTTGCTAGCGTATCTGAACCAATGCTAGATAAATTTCCTGAAACACCACTGGTTGCAGCATACTCACCGAGCTCAGCATCAACGCTAGAATCCGCTGAAACGGTCACTACTGAAGTAAGCAATAAGGCAGCTGTAACTACATAAAGCTTCTTAACTAATCCGTACATTAAATAACTCCTCAGTTATGGGATATTTTGAATTTCAGGCTCAAAGTTAATATCTAAGTGTTACAAGCTTATGGTACAAATATTACAGTTTTATTAAATTATAAGTTGTTGTTTTTATTAATATTAATTCCATTTTTAGCTGCCCGATGAGCAGGAAAACTACAAGTAAATGCTGATCCTTGGCCAAGCTTGCTATTAATCTCTAGTGTCCCTTCGTGACGTCCCAATATATGCTTCACAATTGAGAGACCTAGACCGGTCCCACCTTTTTCGCGAGAGCGACCGGCATCCACTCGGTAGAATCTTTCGGTTAATCTCTCTAGATGTTCAGGCGCAATACCTTGACCATTATCTTCAACGATAAATTGCAATCCTTTGTCATCGCTTATCTTCCATATGACTTTTATTGTTGACCCTGGTTCTGTGTGCTTCACTGCATTATTAATCAAGTTTGAAATCACACTGTGAATTTCTTGTAGATCACCTTTAAGCATTGCATCCGTTTCAAGTTGTGCAGAGATGACGTGATTGGTAAACCAAGTTGAGAGTTTCGCTTCTTCTATGATATCAGCAATGAGTGAAGCAACAGGAATGACTTCAGAGTCTTTAACAACTGAAGTAGTGGATTCTAACCGCGATAATGTCAGCAAGTCTTCTACCAACTGTTTCATTCGGTTCGCCTGAACCACTGCAGACTTAATAGCGGTATT
>CAYXVH010000285.1:0-2868 GCA_964468615.1 uncultured Thiotrichales bacterium
ATGTGGTTTTTTAATCCAAACTTTGGCATTCGTTTCTGGATTAATTACTTTAAAGTCATCGTAATTACCCAGAAAGCCACTAGGTTTAATGATCTTATCTACTTCTGTAGCTCTTGGTTCTGATTTTTTTTCTGCAACAGCAACCCCTCCCAGGACCATTGCAATTAAAACGCTAAATATTATTTTTTTCATGTTTATGTTTTCCTCGATGTTTAAATGTGCTTATTTGTAAATATGATAAATAATTAGATAACTAATTATTTGATTTAAATCAGCTATCGGATAAATATAAACGTCCGCTTTGGGTCGAATGCAGTCATTTTGAACATGTTATTTTTTGAATCCAACCCGATGCCCGTTTACAGGCTAACAAATCAAGTGTCAGACTTACAATCATTGCTTGAATCCGCATAAAATCTTATAGTTAGATATTTATATAAGGATAAAGCCGTCCCCTCGGCACCATTCATATAATAAATATATAAGTGTCTACTTTTGGCCAAATTCGGACAACGGTTAATTTTTGATAACTTAATTGATAATGCAATTATAACGAACTAGTTTTTTAATTTTTAGAACTCATACCTCAAGGTACCACCTAAGAACAGCCCCCAGTTTTCATCAAACTCACCTTTCGCGCGAACGCCTTGCGAAGTTTGATCCACTTTGCCTTCACCAAAATATACTAAGCTGGCACTTAATGCGTAATCTAATCCTTGTTCTGTGTCATGTATCATTGCACCAGAGATTCTAAATTGTTCATCAAGCGCTAAATCGAACGTTCGATCACTGTCACTCACCGGTGAACTATCATAACTCGTACCGAGTAATAATAGATTTTCACCAGATTTATAGCTCATGCCGACACCAACTCGCCAGGTGTCCTTAAAATCTCGATCAAGTTCAGAAACAGTAGTAATTCCACCACTACCAGAAATTTGAAAAGTATTCTCACTAAACGCGGACCAATCTTCCCAATCTGCTTGTAAAAATATCGTCATATTATCTGCGAGCTCATAACTTAGACCCACCTCGATGAGCTGCGGATTATCCCATCCTGCTTCCACCCTGCCTGAAGGTGTAACGGGTAGCACTGTGCCGTTTATTTCGAAATCTCCACTCAGCTCGATCTCTGCCTCGCTTCGATACACCACACCAAACAATGTGTTGTCGTTTAATTGATACTGCATACCAAAAAAGAACTGGTGCCCCCAGTCATCTGCATCCTCAATTTTTGCTTGGCCATCGGGCAACACACCTGGTTGATTGATGGCAATGTCCATTTCAAAAAGCGTATATAAAATAGAAACGCCTGCACCCATAGACAAGTTATCATTTACCTGGTAACCAAAGGATGGGTTTATGGCAAGGCCAGTTAAGGCCGCTTCCTGTGTTGAATATCGACCAACAAAATCATCGCCGTAATCCACACCGCCCCCTAAAGGCGCAACGATGGAGAATCCTAAGCGAGCCTTATCTGAAATGGGTTTTACCGCAAAAAAACTTGGGATAATGGCAACATTACCTGCATTGCCCCCATCACTCCCACCCGCCGTTGCAATGTCGGAATCAAAACGTATATTGGGAACTAATACTTGTGAGCCGATAAGTATTGTATCTTCTGTAATGCCTGTCATTCCAGCGGGATTTCCCCAAGCAGATTCAGGATCAACGTTATTCGTTGTTCTTGCAGTACCTGCCGTTCCAATGCTAGCAGGTGTTCCTAACTCTTGAATGTAAAAACCTCCTGCAAATGATGTCTGATAGAAATTAAGAATTCCTAAACATATTCCCACTAATAACTGAATAATTAATTGCATGTAATGTTTTATGATTTTTAAAAAATTGCTCTTTTTTCAATAATATCAAAAACATCATAAGGTGTTTGTAATAGCCATCTTCTGTCCGCTTTGGGTCGTTAACGGACATATTGAAGCATCGCTTTGAACATTCCAACCCATGGCCCTCTTACAGCCAAAATGTTGCTCATTTCAATGAGGATCGATCATTTTGCTCAATCCTTGAATCCGAGTAGAATCTTATATTTAGATGTTTATATAAGGATGTAACCGCCCCCTCGGCACCATTCTTATCTAACGGTAGGACCAAGTCATAAATATCCGCTTTCGACCAATATCGGTCTTTCGAAATTTTTATATAGAATATTTCTTTATAATCTAAAAGTGTAATAATATTACACTTTAGACTGGTCATTATACTTAGGGAAAGCAAAATAATTATTATCTTGTATGAGATTTAAAATTAATAAACTCTTTGTAGCTTATCTGCTAGTAGCTTTGGTTAGTGCTCAGTTTGCGTTGGCGCAACATAGCACCTTACATCTTGATCCAAATAGCCATTCCACTCAACAAAATTCAGATGATAATGAGCACGATAGTGATATTTGCCAAACATGTGTCGGCACTAAAAATTTAGCACAAAAATATTTACCGCAATCCAGTTATTCTTTTTCGTTAAAAAAAACAGATTATCAAATAGCAAGTGACTGTATATTTGATAATCTAGAATTCTTAAATAAACCTTTTCGATCTCAAGCACCACCACTCCTTTTCTCTTAAAAAAATAGATTTTTCAAAAAATTTTTAAAGAGGAAAGATTATGTCCAGATTTAATAAATGGGCAGCCACATGTATGGTGGTTGTCAGTATTTTGTGGTGTCAAATTGGATTTTCAGCAGAAGATTCAGAATTTAGTGAATTAAAAAATGAAATTGCAGAAATGCGAAAACTCTATGAAGATAAAATTAAGTCCTTAGAGGAAAAATTATCTTCATTAGAATCCCAACAAGAGCAATTAAGCAAACAAACGCCAACTACTCAAGTTGCAAGCGCACCTGCAACCGGTCAA
>CAYXVH010000286.1:0-18962 GCA_964468615.1 uncultured Thiotrichales bacterium
GCTAAGTATTCAATTGGGTACATTGCCACACTGATGGTTTGGCGCACTTTGCCCAAATGATGGAAGTGATGATCTACCGTCATCATTGCGATTGAGGCAATGATTAATACGAGTAATTTTGTAGAGGTGGAGGGGCCGAGACCGAACAGCGTTTTTATAGCGATTTCTCCATAAATTACACAATAATAATCACACTAGATTGAGTGCGGTTATGATAACGAATTACTCGTTATACGTCAGTGTAAAGTGGTGGGGCCTTTAGGTGTCTACGGTGAGGAGTTCGTTGCCTAATTCATCCATTAACTCTAAGGCTCTGCCGCCGCCGCGTGCTACAGAGGTAAGTGGATCGTCGGCAATCACTACTGGGATGCCGGTTTCTTCCATGATGAGGCGATCTAGATCTCGTAATAGTGCGCCGCCGCCGGTTAATACAATGCCTCGGTCCGCAACGTCGGCACCTAATTCTGGCGGAGTTTGCTCAAGGGCGGTTTTTACTGCACTAATAATTCCGTAAAGTGGTTCTTGCAAAGACTCTAGGATTTCATTGCTGTTGAGAGAGAAACTTTTTGGTACACCTTCTGAAAGATTGCGACCTTTTACTTCAATTTCCAACATTTCTTTACCAGGGTAGGCCGTGCCGATTTCGTGTTTAATGCGCTCAGCCGTAGATTCACCTATCAATACGCCGTAGTTGCGGCGAATATAGTTAATAATTGCATCATCAAATTTATCACCACCTATACGTACGGATGATGAATACACAATTCCGTTGAGTGAAAGTACAGCTACTTCTGATGTGCCACCACCGATGTCTAATACCATCGAGCCACGGGCTTCTTCTATAGGTAAGCCTGCGCCGATTGCAGCCGCAATAGGTTCTTCGATTAAATAGGTTTTGCGAGCGCCTGCACCCATGGCGGATTCTCGTATCGCTCGGCGTTCGACCTGGGTAGCTCCACAGGGCACACAGACTAATACTCTAGGGCTGGGCCTGAAGTAACGTCTTTCGTGAACTTTTTTAATAAAATGCTGCAGCATTTTTTCGCAAGTGGTGAAATCCGCAATTACGCCATCTTTAAGGGGTCGGATAGCTTCTATATTGGTTGGTGTACGGCCTAACATGCCTTTTGCTGATGCGCCTACGGCTTCAATAGTGCGTTGACCGCCTTCAGGGTTTCTGCGAATCGCCACGACTGAAGGCTCATTGAGAACAATGCCTTTGTCACGCATATAAATCAGCGTGTTGGCTGTACCTAAATCGATGGATAAGTCGTTGGAGAAGGCCCCGAGGATGCGTTTAAACATATAGGATTAATTATTGGTATTAAATGCGAGAGTTAGCGTACTCTATCAGTGGCCTAAATATTCGGCAAGCCATTAAATATAAGAGATAAGTATGATAGTTTTGCCATTCATTTATAGATTTATCAATGTTGCAAGTCGCTAGAAATTGACGGTTTGCATAGTCTTCTGTTTTGTCGGCAGGCTAAAATAATTACAAAACACAAAACCTGTATTAGTTAAGAATCATGTCTATTTCTCCTGAAGAAGTTTTAAAAATTGCTAACCTGGCGCGCTTACAAATTAAGCAAGATGAGGTTGAGCAATATGCAACGGATTTGTCCAATATCATAAATTTAGTTGAGCAGATGAATGCGGTGGATACCAAAGATATTTTACCGATGGCGCACCCGCTCGACGCCACGCAACGCTTACGTGAAGATAAAGTTACTGAGGAAAATCAACGCGATAAGTTTCAATCCATTGCTCCGTCTGCGGAGAAGGGTCTTTACTTAGTGCCTAAGGTTATCGAGTAAGACTGTTTTTTAAAGCTAGAATCTATTTAATTATTCATGTACGAACTTTCGGTATCACAACTCGTTGACGGTTTGCGCAACGGCGAATTCTCTAGTGTTGAGTTAACGCAATGTTTTGTAGATCGAATGCAAAAATTTAGCGACCTTAATGCATTCATTACAGAATTGGGTGAGCGTGCAATTTTACAAGCAAATAATGCAGACAAATTAATTAAAGAAAATAAATATGGTCTATTGACCGGTGTACCGATTGCGCATAAAGATATTTTTTGTATGTATGGTGTGAAAACATCTTGTGGTTCAAAAATGTTAGACAGTTTTAATGCACCGTATGATGCAACCGTTGTAGAAAAATTGGATCAAGCTGGTTGTGTAACCATAGGCAGAACCAATATGGATGAGTTTGCGATGGGCTCATCAAATGAGAGCAGTTTTTACGGGCCAGTAAAAAATCCATGGAATACAGATTGCGTTCCAGGTGGTTCTTCTGGTGGTTCGGCCGCTGCGGTAGCGGCACGCATTGCACCCCTGGCGACCGGTACCGATACCGGCGGCTCAATTCGCCAACCCGCGGCTTTATGCGGTGTTACGGGTTTAAAACCCACTTATGGCAGAGTGTCACGCTACGGCTTGATCGCCTATGCCTCTAGTTTGGATCAAGGCGGCCCATTTGGAAAGTCTGCTGAAGACTGTGCCTATATGTTGCAAGCCATGGCAGGTTTTGATGAGAAAGATTCCACTAGCCTAGATCGACCAGTTCCTGATTATTTGCATTCGCTAAATGATTCTTTGAAAGGGAAAGTAATTGGAATTCCCGAAGAATATTTTAGTACAGGCCTTGGTAAAGGTGTGAAAATAATTATTGAGGATGCGATCGAGTGGTATGAGAAACAAGGTTGTGAAATTAAAAGTATTAGTTTACCTAACACTAATTTAGCAATACCTGCTTACTATGTAATTGCGCCGGCAGAATGTTCTTCAAACTTGTCGCGTTTGGATGGTGTGCGTTACGGTTATCGTTGCGAAGATCCGAAAGATTTGCGTGACTTATATGACCGATCTCGCAGTGAGGCATTTGGTGATGAAGTAAAGCGTCGCATTATGATTGGCACGTATGCATTATCTGCAGGTTACTACGATGCATATTATTTAAAAGCACAACAAATTCGTCGTTTGATAAGTGAAGACTTTAAAAAAGCATTTGAAAGCGTTGATGTAATTTTAGGTCCGACCACACCGGAACCTGCATTTAAAATAGGTGAAAAAACAAATGATCCAGTCACAATGTATTTGTCTGACATTTATACCATCTCGATAAACTTAGCAGGCTTGCCTGCAATTTCAGTACCCTGTGGTCAACAGGGTGGTTTGCCTGTAGGCATGCAGTTAATTGGCAACTATTTTGAAGAAGATAAATTATTAAATTTTTCGCATCAGTATCAGCTGGATACGGATTGGCACAAAAAATCTCCGCCCGGTTTTAATGAGTAAGGTATTTAAATAGTTATGCAGTGGGAAACCGTTATTGGCTTAGAAATTCATGTGCAGTTGGCAACCAACAGCAAGATTTTCTCTGCGGCATCAACCGCGTACGGTGCGGAGCCTAATACTCAGGCATGTGCGGTAGATCTTGGTTTGCCGGGTGTATTGCCGGTATTGAATAAAGAAGCGGTGCGTATGGCGGCAATGTTTGGTTTAGCGGTAGGCGCAAAAGTGGCTGAGCGTTCTGTGTTTGCACGCAAGAATTACTTTTACCCAGATTCACCTAAAGGGTATCAAATCAGTCAGTTTGAATTACCCATCGTTGAGCACGGTACGTTAGAAATAGTTTTAGGTGATGGTGAGCATAAAACCATTGGCATTACGCGTGCACATTTAGAAGAGGATGCGGGTAAATCTTTGCATGAAGAATTTCCAGATTCTACTGGGATTGATTTAAACCGTTGCGGCACACCGTTAATTGAAATTGTCTCTGAACCTGATATGCGATCTGCTGAAGAAGCGGTGGCATATATGAAAAAGATACATTCTATTGTGCGTTACTTGGGAATTTCTGATGGCAATATGCAAGAAGGCTCTTTCCGATGTGATGCAAATGTGTCGATGCGACCCAAAGGCCAAGAAGAGTTTGGTACGCGCACAGAAACTAAAAACTTAAACTCATTTAGGTTTGTAGAACGCGCAATTCACTATGAAATTGAGCGTCAGATAGATGTGTTAGAAGATGGTGGCAAGATTGTTCAAGAGACACGGCTTTATGATGCAAATAAAGATGAAACGCGTCCCATGCGCTCTAAGGAAGAGGCAAATGATTATCGTTATTTCCCTGATCCAGATTTACTACCAGTAGTTGTTGAGCCAGAATTTATAGAAGAGCTTAGAAAGCAATTACCAGAATTACCTGCTGAGAAAATTGTGCGTTTTAAGCAAGATTATGATCTAAGCGAATACGATGCAGAAAATCTTGTGATCAGTAAAGAAACTGCAGAGTATTTTGAAGAAATTGTGAAAAATTCTAATGCACAAGCCCAGTCTAAATTATACAAATTAGCAGCAAATTGGGTGTTGGGTGATCTCAGTGCTGCACTTAATCAAGATGATGTTGAGATAAGTAGCAGTCCTGTGTCTGCTTCTATGCTTGCGGGTTTATTAGATCGAATAGAAGACAACACTATTTCAAGTAAGATCGCGAAAGAGGTATTTCAAGCCATGTGGGCAGGTGAAGGTGATGTTGATGCCATCATCGAAGCAAAAGGTTTAAAACAAATTACTGATAGTGGTGAAATTGAAGCGTTGGTTGAACAGGTCGTGAATGATAATCCTGGTCAAGTCGAACAATATAAATCCGGCAAAGATAAAGTATTCGGTTTCTTTGTGGGCCAGGTAATGAAACTTTCTAAAGGCAAAGCGAATCCACAACAAGTGAATGATTTGTTAAAAGATAAATTAAAGTAACTTGGTGTATGTCTGTTCAATTATTCAGGCTTAAAAATGTTCCCGACGATGAAGCGGAAGAAATCCGCGGTCTCTTAATAAAAAACCACATTGATCATTACGAGACTCCTGCAGGTAATTGGGGAATTTCGATGCCAGCTATTTGGCTAAATGATGATGAACAGCTTGAAAAAGCCAAACGGTTAATTGATGAATATCAAAAAGAGCGACAAGAAAAAATTAGAAATGAATATGAGCAAGGAAAAAGAGAAGGCAAGAATCGAAATTTAATTGGTGAGCTATTAGAAAATCCTATTCAATTTGTTGTGTATATCGCCATTGCAGTTGTAGTTCTTTATTTTTCTATTAAACCATTTTTAAATTTCGGCCAGTAAGTTACACCCAAATAATGTTGTCTGATGAGTTAGCGATGAAGGCTAGGTAGCTACAGTATTAGGGATGAATCAAATGTTCTTGCTTTTAGATCCTTGCACAGCGCATCTAAAAATTCAGAATTTTCATCAAGCACGTAATTCTTTTCTACACCTGAGCTCACTCGGAAGACATAAAAAATGGCTTTAGGAGCTGGTTGTCCTTCTGTATAACTCTGCACACGTTCTGTAGAAATTTCAAAGTCGCTAAAATCGTAACCCTTGCTTTCCATGCAGGTAATTACCAATCCCAAATAATTTTTTGTAATTAAAGTTCTGTCGTTCATTGGGGTTTCGAGCATCATTTGTAAAAAATTGTGATGCTTGTAAAAGGGTAAATATTATTTTTATTAAGCATATATTTGAGCATAGATTCATTAAAAATATTCAACACTGGTTAACAAAATTAAATTGTAAAAACAGGTTGTTGCAATGCGCTACTAAAGGTTTCCTGACGTGCAGCGTGGATTTCTTGCTAAGTCTATATGCATACAAATATTGTTGAATTTTGCGTTAGAGAATAGTTCTCTAACTAAGCTTGCTTGTTGGAAACCATGCTCGACGATTAGGGTGCCCGTCGGCAGTAGATTAATTGCAGCAGTATTAATAATTTCAGTTAAATCGAGTAATCCATTTTTTTCGCTGATAACGGCTTGTTTAGGTTCATAATTCGATACAAATTGATCTAATTCTGTGTCGTTGATATCGATATACGGTGGATTAGAAATAATCACATCATATTTTTTTTCTGGAAGATTTTTATACCAATCGCTATGTGCAAAGGTTATTTCTACTTTGTGTTGTTTGGCATTGAGCTTTGCTAGCTCTAATGCTGGAATAGAGGTGTCAGTTGCTATGATATTGCAATCTTCTCTTTCTTTAGCAATGGCAATGGCAATGGCTCCAGAGCCTGTGCCTAATTCTAAAATATCTGGTGTTTTTATACTTAAGATAGCTTTGAGAGTTAACTCAACTAACAATTCCGTATCCGGTCGCGGGATCAGTACATGCTTGTTAACCATGAATTCAAGCGACCAAAATTCTTTTGAGCCAGTGATATAGGCAAGAGGTTCGCCTTTAGCGCGTCGATTAAATGCTGAGGTAAATATTTCTAGTTGTTGCTCGGTCAGCTGCTGTTCTGGATGTGCAATTATTTTGGTTTGTTCGATTTTACATGCATGGCAGAGAAGAAGTTGTGCATCCAGCTTTGCACTATCGCTGACGGAAGAGAGTGTAGTGGCTGCATGTTCCACCGCCTCTTTAAGATTCATAATCTAATAGGATTGCAGGTCGCTCATGCTAGCAAGTAGATCAGCTTGATGCTCACTACGTAAAGGTTGGATTATCTGATCCACATTGCCTTGCATCATGTCATCTAATTTGTAGAGAGTGAGGTTAATACGATGATCGGTAACGCGGCCTTGTGGAAAATTATAAGTGCGTATTCTCTCAGAACGGTCTCCGCTTCCAACTAGATTGCGGCGGGTTTCTGCTTGTTCATCAAATTGTTTTTGTCGTTCTTGGTCTAATAATTTTGCACTCAATAACGATAGCGCACGAGCTTTGTTTTTATGTTGTGAGCGCTCATCCTGACACTCTACTACTACGCCGGTAGGTAAGTGCGTGAGACGTATCGCTGAGTCAGTTTTGTTTACGTGCTGTCCACCAGCACCTGATGCGCGAAAGGTATCTATGCGTAAGTCAGATGTATCAATTTCAATTTCTCCCACTTCATCAACCTCTGGCATGACTGCAACGGTTGCAGCTGAGGTGTGTACACGTCCTTGGGATTCAGTTTCAGGCACACGTTGTACGCGATGGGCGCCTGATTCAAATTTCAAATTAGAAAATACTTCTTTGCCGATAATTTTCACGATGATTTCTTTATAACCGCCATGGTCGCCTTCGTTTTCATTCATGACTTCTACTTTCCAACTTTTGCTTTCAGCGAAGCGTGAATACATACGATACAAATCTCCTGCAAAAATAGCTGCTTCATCACCTCCTGTGCCGGCACGTATTTCTAAAAACACATTGCTTTCGTCATGCGGATCTTTGGGTAGCAATAAAGTCTGTAGCTCTTGTTCGAGTTGTTCTAATGCTTGCTCTGCACTTTTTATTTCTTCTTGCGCCATGGCTTTCATGTCTTTATCAGAATCATTTGCCATTTCTTGTGCGGTTTCTAAATCTTCAACTGCTTGCAAATGTTCGTTGAATTTAGAGACTATAGGGCTTAGCTGCGCATACTCTTTCGATAGCTTTGTGAACTCGTTTTGATTATTAATTACATCGGGATCAGAAAGTTCGGCAGAAATTTCTTCATGCCGTTCTTTAATGTTTTCAAGCTTTAATAGAATAGAGTCTTTCATGTTTATGGGTCATTACAAATAAGTTTTAAAAAGCTCGATTTAGAATATTCGAGCTATGCAGTGTGAAAAGTTATTTGTAACTAATGAAAACGCAAGGCGAGATGCTTGCGCTGATAGGCAATGCCTGGAATAGCTTGATTTTTGATGGCGGTGTTCATTTGAGATTAATCATTGGGTGAGATATTTAACAATATACGGGCCGCATCAATCAACTCATTTTTACCTTCTTTGCCTGCAATGTTTAATGCTTCTGTTGGGTCGTGTGTGAGCTTGTTCGTTAGCGTGTGAGCTAAAAATTGTAGCACTTCTTCAACCGATTTCCCTTGTTCTAACATTTTATGCGCTTTATCTAATACCGCATCTCGTTGTAATTCAGCTTTATTTCGAAAAGCGCGTACGGTATCTACAACTCCTTGCCCGCGCAGCCATAAAGAGAAGTTTTCCACCTCGTGGTCTATAATTTCTTCAGCTTGATGTGCAGCTTCTTTTCGTGATTGTAGATTAGACTCAATTACATTTTGCAAATCATCTACCGTGTATAAATACACATCAGAAAGATTTGCAACTTCAGGTTCAATGTCTCTTGGAACCGCCAGGTCTACCATGAAGATTGGTTTGTGCTTACGCTGCTTAAGGGCACGCTCGACTAATCCTTTGCCTAGTATGGGTAAAGAACTTGCTGTTGCGGAAATAACAATTTCTGATTTTGGCAGGATTTCATTTACAAACATTAAAGTTACGCCAAAGCCATCCACTTGATTAGCAATTCGCACTGCGCGTTCAATGCTGCGATTAGCAATGGTGATTTTTCCTACACCAGCACTTTTTAAATGTTCTGCAGCAAGTTCAATAGTCTCACCTGCACCAATAAGTAATGCGGATTGTTTACTTAGATCGCCAAATATTTGTTTCGATAATGATACGGCAGCAGACGCTACAGAAACTGCATTGGCTCCAATGGCAGTATTGGTGCGAACTTTTTTCGCCACATTGAACGAATGTTGAAAAAGGCGGTTTAAATTTCTACCTAAGGTTCCAGCTTCAACTGCATCTTGATAAGCCGATTTTAACTGCCCCAAAATTTGTGGTTCACCTAACACCATGGAGTCGAGTCCACAGGCTACGCGAAAAATATGTCGAACTACTGAGTCGTCTAGGTGGTCATATAAGTAAGGCTGCGTATCATTGGATTGGAGATTGTGGAAATTATTTAACCAAGCAAGGATTTCTTGTTTACCTGGGTCGACGTGATTTACTTTGCAATATAGTTCTGTGCGATTGCAGGTTGATATGATTGCAGCTTCATCTACTTGTGGGACAGCGATTAATTTTTTCAGTGCATGCTCTAGGTTTTGGTCATTTATGGCCACCCGCTCACGCACCTCTACAGGGGCTGTGGTGTGATTGATACCTAGGGTGAGTAAGGACATGAAAGTGTGTGGGTTTTGCGCTGTACAGTAGTATAAATTTGATTGAATCTAATTGGTTGAATGGGTTCGCATTATCTGGCCTAAGTGTCCGTAAAATCTGTCAAAATGCGTATGCATTACTCAGATAACTGCAGTACTATTAGGTATAGTCTAATCGACCCAGCAACACAACACAGTATATTGAAGATCAACGTCACAATTCCACGGATTCTCTACCTATCAGGAGCTATATTGCTAGCATTTGGGCTTGCCAGTTGCTCGTCTCTACCAGGCGGCACAGAAGGCCTCTATTCCTCTGATAACTCAATTCAGATTCGCAAACCCCAATATGAGAAATATGATGCCCAATCTGAGCTCATGTATGAAGTATTGGTGGGAGAGCTATCAGGCCAGTTTGGTGATGTAGGACAAGCGCTTGAGCATTATGTGAATGCTGCGCAACTCACAGACGAACCATCAGTGGCAGAGCGTGCAACTCGAATTGCTATGTTTGCCAAAGATTGGCCTGCAGGGATAAAAGCTGCGACGCGTTGGTCGGAACTGGTTGGAGAAAATTTAGAGATCAGCCAAATTTTGGGTGTGCTTGAGTTACGCAGCGGCAATGTTGATGGTGCCGTGCCGCATTTTGAAAAGATTATGTTGGCAGCAGATGATTCGCCCGCAAAAGGCTACAGCATTATTGGTGCCGTGCTTGCGCGTGAGCCTGATTCCGAGTCCTCACTTAAGTTACTCGAAAAATTAGTTAACAAGCATTTTGAAAACCCTTACGGTCATCTAACATTAGCGAGTCTTGCGTTTCAGTCGCAAGATTTTCAACGCACAATTGATGAAAGCGAACTCGCTCTTGGTTTTAAACCTGATTTGATCGAAGCGCGTGCGATGCGTGCACAGGCTTTAATGAATCTTGGTGAGACCGATCAAGCGCTGGCGGAAATGAAGATTATCGTCGAAGAAAAGCCAGGCAACCGCGAAATGCGCACGGCGTATTCACGCATGTTGATTGGTGCTGAGCGTTATGATGAAGCAATTAGAGAATTTGAAGTACTACTTGTAGAAAATCCTAATGATGGAGAACTTATTTATCGATTAGGTCTGCTGTATTTACAACAAGAAGAATTTGCAAAGGCAAAAGTTAAATTTAAGAGACTTGTGGATCGTAAGCAGCGTGTAGATGAGAGTCATTACTACATTGGACGTACAGACGAAGAGCAAAAGAATTTCTCTGAAGCAATTGCAGAATTTGAAAATGTAAAGCAAGGCGAATATTACATTGATGCAAAAGCCAGGATTGCATCTATATTTGTTGAGCGTGATGGAATTAACAAAGCGCAAACTTATTTAAAAGATTTGCGCGGCACTCTGAGTGCGCCTGAGTCTATTATCGAAGTGTATTTGATTGAAGGGCAGCTACTGCATGATGAAGAGCTTTATGTTGCTGCAATGGATCTTTATAGTGAAGGATTACAAGAATATCCCCGCCATAGTGATTTGTTATATGCACGTGCCTTAATGGCAGAAGAAATTGATCGTATCGATTTATTAGAAGCGGATCTAAAGTTAATTCTTTCTGAAGATCCAGAAAATGCTTCTGCACTAAATGCATTGGGCTATACCTTGGCGGATCATAATTCTAGAGTAGATGAGGCCCTTGGCTACATTAAAAAAGCATTAGAGATTCGACCTGATGATCCTGCGGTGATGGATAGTATGGGCTGGGTGCAATTTCGTATGGGTAACTATGCTGAAGCTGAAACCTATTTGCGCAAAGCATTTGGGATATTAGAAGATGCGGAAATAGCAGGCCACCTCGTTGAACTTTTATGGGCGCAAGGTAATTATGACGAAGCTAATAAAGTCATGAATGACATGTTAGAGCGTTTTCCTGAAGATGAGTACATATTAGAGTTAAAACAAAGACTCCAATAATGAAGTGTCCCTCATCGCGGAGGCAGTTATACCTGCGTGAATTATCTAATCTAGCCTGTTTTTTATTATCTGTTTTTATATTGTCTGCATGTGTCACGGTTGAGAAACATCAACTTCCTCCAGGTTCTGAAATAAGCAAACAAGCTGCATGGGAAGTTCACCGTGCAAATATTCAAAGTTTGCAAAGCTGGAAATTAAAAGGACGGGTTGCAGGTAAATCGGATAATGAAGGGTTTCGTGCAGGTGTGCAGTGGAATCAATTGCAGCATAAATTTGTTATTGATTTGCATGGTCCGTTGGGTAGGAAAGTAGCGGTTATCACTGGCGAGCAGGGGAATGTGCAGTTGAAGACTTCTAAAGGTGAGCGTTTTGAGGCTGATGATCCTGAAGAGCTAATGCAGAGTTTGTTTGGCTATTCTTTACCTGTGAATGGGTTGCGCCATTGGTTGTTGGGAATTCCAGATCCTAAACAAGCGCATGGTTCTCTAGTATTGGATGAACAAGGTCGTTTAATGCAACTCAACCAAGCGGATTGGTTAATTGATTATAAGCGTTATCACGATGGCAGCCCTGTATTGCCTGCTTTAATTCAAATTTCTAGTCAGACATTGAGTGCCAATATTAAAGTAGATCGTTGGACCTTGGGTGCGACAGAGAATTAATGCACAAATTGGTTTAACTTTTTTCTAGTATATTTAAGCAAATATAATTAGCTGATTCTGCTATGCAAACATGGCCTGCACCTGCAAAGTTAAATCTTTTTTTGCACATCATTGGGCGGCGTGATGATGGTTATCACTTGCTACAAAGCGCAATTCAATTTATTGATCTTTGCGATGAGCTAACGTTTAGTCCTCGTGCTGATGCCAATATAGTTTGTAAAAACTCAAATACTAATATTTCTCAACAAGAAGATTTATGCATTAGGGCTGCACTACTTCTGCAGAATCAAATGGCCGCAAAATCTGAAAATAGGCAAGGCGTTGATATTCAGGTAAACAAGAGAATCCCTCTTGGTGCGGGTTTGGGGGGAGGTAGTTCAGATGCCGCCACTACATTGTTGGCATTGAACCAAATTTGGGATTGTGGATTGAAGCAACAGGAACTTGAGTTGATGGCTGCGCAATTGGGTGCGGATGTGCCAGTATTTGTTCATGGGCACGCGAGTTGGGTCGAGGGGATAGGCAAAGAGCTTTCATCTATTACTATTGAAGAGCCTTGGTACGTGGTGGTATTCCCAGATGTACATTTGAATACTCAGCAGATGTTTGCGAATTCAGATTTGACACGCAATTGCGCGCCGATCAAAATACGCGACTTCTTGCAGATGTGTAATGAGGAGTCATTATGCTTTGTGGATACTCAGAATGTGTTTGAGCCCTTAGCGCGACGCCACCCTGTAGTAGAGCGTGCTTTTCAGTGTTTAGGTAAGTATGCTCCTGCTCGATTAACAGGTTCTGGAAGTGCATTGTTTATAACGTGCGCATCTAGGCAGCAGGCTGAAGAAATAGCTGCAGGCTGTGCAAAAGAATTTACTGCTTACATAACGAAAGGCTTAAATGTATCACCTGCAATTTCGTTAAGTGAGTATAATCAGCCATAGTTCAAGTAATTATGGACTTTAAAGAATTGGGCCGTCGCCAAGTGGTAAGGCACTGGGTTTTGATCCCAGCATTCGCAGGTTCGAATCCTGCCGGCCCAGCCAATTTCTCGTCATGCGAAATGGCGAATTAAAACTAAAGACATTAACTCAATATGCTCCGTCAAAGATCTTTGCCTGCAGATAGCAATTTAATGGTTTTTTCTGGTAATGCGCATCCAAAACTTGCGCAGGACGTTTGCGATGATTTAAATATTCCAATTGGGAAAGCTTTTGTTAGCCAATTTAGTGATGGTGAAGTACAGGTTGAGATTCAAGAAAATGTACGTGGTAAAGACGTCTTTGTAGTGCAACCAACCAGTATGCCTACCAATGACAATGTCATGGAATTGCTGATTATGGTGGATGCATTAAAACGTTCTTCAGCAGATCGCATTACCGCCGTAATGCCATATTTTGGTTACTCAAGACAAGATCGACGTGTGCGATCGATTCGCGTACCTATTTCTGCCAAAGTTATTGCTAACCTTCTGCAGGTGGCTGGAGCGGATCGGGTATTAACGGTGGATCTGCATGCCGATCAAATCCAAGGTTTTTTTGATATTCCGGTGGATAATATTTATGCCTCGCCAATCTTGTTAGGGGATGTATACAAACGTAAAGACCCTAATTTAATCGTGGTGTCTCCAGATGTGGGTGGTGTAGTTCGTGCGCGAGCCCTTGCTAAAAGATTGGATGATGCCGACTTAGCCATTATTGATAAACGTCGCCCTGAGGCGAATAAGTCTGAAGTAATGCATATTATTGGTGAGGTAGAGGGTAAATCCTGCTATATCATCGATGATTTGGTCGATACCGCAGGCACGCTATGCGCTGCTGCCACGGCGCTGAAAGAGCATGGGGCCACAAGTGTACGAGCCTATGCCACTCATCCTGTACTTTCTGGCAAGGCCATTGAAAACCTTGAGAATTCTGTGCTGGATGAATTGGTGGTAACTGATACAATTCCGCTCCGCGAGGATGCGAGGCACTGTACTCGAATCCGCCAGGTAGAGGTTTCGGGACTGGTGGCTGAATCCATGCGCCGAATTAACCAGGAAGAGTCGGTTAGCTCACTATATATGGACTAAGGTATATGGATTTAGTAGGCGCTTTACCTGCACCATGGCCGCAAAATTAGATCGTTGAAATTAAAGAGAATATTGAAAGTTTGGAGTAAGTAATGAGTGTCGAATTCACATTAAACGCAGAACTACGTAACGAACAAAATCTTGGTAAAGGCGCTAGTAGAAGATTACGTAAAATGGGCAAAGTGCCTGCAGTAATTTATGGCGGTGGCGAAGAAACGGTTTCTGTAACTTTAGATCATGCTCCATTAATGCATAGCCTTGAGCAAGAAGCGTTCTATTCTCATATTTTAACAGTAGATGTTGCCGGTAAATCACAGCGTGCAATTTTGCGTGATTTGCAACGTCATCCATATAAGCCAACAATTTTACATATGGACCTGTTACGAGTTCGTGAAGATACTGCGATTAATGTAAACGTTCCATTACACTTCTTAAACGAAGATACCTGCCCAGGCGTAAAACTTGACGGTGGCGCTATCAGTCATAACATTGCTGAAATTGAAATTTCATGTTTGCCTAAGGATCTACCAGAATTTATTGAAGTGGATACTGCTGAATTAAAATTAAATGATTCATTACATCTTAGCGATATCAAAGTACCTGATGGTGTAACCATTGTTGAGCTCTCACATGGAGAGGGCCATGACCACGTTGTTGTATCCGTACATGTTAAGCGTGCTGTTGAAGAAGAGCCGGTCACAAGCGATGAAGCGGCTGAAGGTGAAGCAGCTGAAGGTGATGAAGCGAAGGAAGATGATAAAGATGACGACAAATCATCTGGAGATGATTCATAATTTCTTTTATCTAGTGTCTTAACGCACTTGTGTCTAAGCATAAAGGCATACGTCTGATTGCCGGTCTTGGTAATCCAGGCGAAAAACATGAACAAACCCGGCATAACGCCGGGTTTTGGTTTGTGGATGCTCTAGCTACTAGAGAAAATGTAATCTTTAAACAAGAAACTAAGTTTAAAGGTGAGGTTGCACATTTTCCCTGTCACGGTGAAAAAATCTGGTTGCTCAAGCCGCACACTTTTATGAATGATAGTGGTGAGTCTCTGCGACTTTTTTGCGATTTTTATAAAATTCCAACCGAACAAATTTTAATAGCTCACGATGAAATTGATTTACCTAATGGTGAGGTGAAAATTAAATGGGCAGGTGGCCATGGAGGCCATAATGGCTTACGCAGTATTTTTGCACATTTGGGCAAAGATATATGGCGATTACGCATAGGTGTTGGGCATCCTGGGCATAAAGATCAGGTGGTAAGCCATGTGCTTAAACAAATTAATAAACATGACCGTGCAGAAATTGATAAATCAATTATTGATGCCATGAACGCATTAGATGAATATGTTGAAGGTGATATGGAAGCAGCGATGAGAAAGTTGCATACAAAAGGTTAGAAAAATTAGACATGGGATTTAAATGTGGAATAGTCGGTTTACCCAACGTAGGGAAATCAACATTGTTTAATGCATTAACGGCTACTGAAATAGCAGCAGAAAATTATCCGTTTTGTACTATCGATCCTAATATTGGCATAGTGCCTGTGCCGGATACTCGACTAGATAAACTTGCTAGCATCGCAACTTCTGAAGAAATCATTCCTACTACAATTGAATTCGTAGATATTGCGGGTTTGGTGGCGGGGGCATCCAAGGGTGAAGGGTTAGGTAATCAGTTTTTAGGTCATATACGTGAAACTGATGCGATTGCACATGTAGTGCGATGTTTCGATGATGAAAATATTATTCATGTGGATGGCAAGATTGATCCATTATCAGATTTAGAAACGATTTATACCGAATTAATATTGTCGGATTTAGAATCAGTAGAAAAAGCCATTGCTAGAGTAGAGCGAGTAGCAAAGTCGGGTAATAAAGATGCACTGGCCCAGCTCGACTTATATAAAAAGCTAAAAGAACATTTAGAAAGCGAGGAAGTTGCTTTTACTTTTAGTGTAACTAAAGAGCAATTCCCTTTGATTCGTGAATTACAATTAATTACTGGCAAGCCTGCTTTTTATATAGCGAATGTTGCTGAAGATGGTTTTGATAATAATCCACATCTAAAGAATCTAGAAGAAATTGCTAGCAAGCGATCCATCCAAGTGATTCCGGTGTGCGCACAAATCGAAGCTGAGGTAGCACAGCTTGAGCATGATGAGCAGCAAGACTATTTATCAGAATTAGGTTTAGAAGAGCCTGGATTAAACAGAGTTATTCGGGCGGGTTATGAATTACTTGGTTTGCAAACCTTTTTCACTGCTGGCCCAAAAGAGGCAAGAGCCTGGACGGTTTCCAAAGGTTCTACGGCTCCACAAGCAGCAGGTAAAATTCACACCGATTTTGAGAAAGGATTTATACGTGCCGAAGTAGTGGCATTTCAAGATTATGTCGATGCAAATGGTGAATCAGGGGCCAAGGATGCAGGTAAATGGCGTCTAGAGGGAAAAGATTACCTTATGAATGAAGGAGACGTGGTGCATTTTAGGTTCAATGTGTAGCGGTATGGGTCTATACAGGTCTTTTTGTGGCCCACTTTAGGTTTAATGTATAGGGCTTAAATACCTAGAACTGGGTCTGTAATTCATAGGTTCGATTTAGGTAGAATTGACACTAGGTGCGACGTTTTATAAGGTCCGCTATCCACAATTTTGGGCCAATCCAAATATGGCTATGTAGCTCAGCTGGTTAGAGCACAGCATTCATAATGCTGGGGTCGGTGGTTCAAGTCCACCCATAGCCACCAATTAAATCAATAACTTATATGATTAATTAGAAATGGGCGAATATGCCTATTTCTAATATCCAGCGTATATCCAGCAATAAAGAGCTTTTCAGCATGCTAAGCTTATTTTCTAATTTATGTCCGCTTTCGGCCAATAGCAGACATAATGCCTGCTACAGAGGCGCTGTGCGGCAGCTGCGTCCAACGAGCGAAGTGAGTGAGTGAACTGATTGGACTGGTTAATCTTCAATACGCGCCCTGAGAATAAGTTAATTCATAGCTATGTGAATAAACCTCAAAAATGAGACCAAAAGGATCTTCCACGTAGCACATTCTGTAAGGTTTCTCGCCTGGGTAGTATTCACGTATAGGCATTCTCTGTTTACCGCCATGAGCTATAATTTTTTCTACAAGCCCTTCGATGTCGGGGTCCTGTACACAAAAATGAAAGGTGCTTGTCTTCCAGTACTCAAAGTCTTTTGGGCTTTCGTTGTTCTTAAACTCAAACATTTCAACTCCGATTTTATCGCCTGTCGACATGTGTGCGATTTTGAAAGATCCCCAATCCTTACCAAATACATCTATACACATTTGTCCTATAGGTGTATCCGACTCTTCTACGATGACAGTTGGCTCCATGATGTGGTACCAACCCATAACTTTGCTATAAAACTCAACGGCTTTCTCTACATCAGGAACAGAAATTCCAATATGCGAGAATGTTCTTGGATAGTTGCTCATGTTATTTCTCTTTTTACGAAAAATAACACCCTATCACATCAATATTTTTGCTTGTTCTAATGTCCGCTTTGGGTCGAAAGTGGTCATTCGATTCTTTTTAGTGTGTACTGCGTACCATTTTTTTTCTCATATATAAATTGTTTATCATCAACTGAAATTACTTTTTCAGAAAATTTATGGCCAATGGGTAGTACATGAGAATGCGAGGATTCCAATATTTCCATATGTGAGTAGCCGTCAAGGACTTGCCATTTTGATTTGACTAAAAAATCTTCTACAAACTCTCCATCAATATAATTCTTTCCACTTGTAATTATAGTTCCGTCACTTTTATATTCCTTAATTCCTTCCGTCTTTACATCACCACTATCAACTTCAATTAACCATACTCCCAAAATCTTATTAAATAACGCCTCATCGCTTTCTGATGCAGAAATATGAGTTACGAGTGATAACAATAAAATAATTATTAATATCCTCATATCAATCTCCCATTCCTAATTATCGAATGTATGCTTTGGGTCGTTTGCAAACATTTTAAGTTTGTAGTTTATTGATTCCAACCTATTGCTCCCCAATTATGTCTGCTTTCGGCCAATAGCGGACATTCATGACTTAAATCTAGAACAGTCAATTTTTTGACGGATCAATGACTACTTTACCCAAAGTCTGAAAAGGCACATTAATGATCGGTATAGGTACGGATATGATTGACGATTCAAATCGTTGACTATATCTATATAGTTTGAGTCATTTTAATATACTTCGTTGGTTGGAATATTTGGTTGGAATAATAAGAAAGTGCAAATGGCTCAAACTCCCCCTAATCACAAAGCAATATCAGTACTGCTCATTGACGATGATGCAGACGTACTTGATTCTATTGCAGAATTATTAGCTGCACAGGAATTTCGCCTCTATACCGCAAAAGATGGAACGGAGGCCCTTAATAAAATTGCTAATGGTGCTTGTCCAAATATTGTAATCGTTGACATCCGTCTGCCGAACAAAGATGGGATTGATATTATACGGAGGATGCGTGGATTCACAGGCGAAGAGATCCCTGCCATTATTTTAGACGATGATACTTCTGGCGAAGAGATAGAGGCTGCCAGCCTAAATAAGTGCTTCGTCCTTCGTAAACCGCAAGATGTGGGAACACTTCCTATACATATTAATGAGATGGCGGCTTAGCCGTAACGTCCGCTTTGGGTCGTTAGCGGTCATTAACTTCGTAGATTGATGCACATAGTTCAATGCCAAGATCACTACATTTGGATATGAGTGTTATTGGAAATGATACGGATTGTACTGGGTTTGAGTTACGCCATATTCCGAAATTAAATTCTGGCGCGTCTGGACTTATAAGTGAAGTAAGGTTTTCGAGTGTTTCACCATTATCTTCAATAAATTTTTCAACTTCTTCTATCTGGCTGCTCAAATTATCGCTTTTAGATACGGTTAGGTTAAAGCCATCTAGAACAACAGTTGCCCCATCTATACTTGTAGAGGATAAATATTCATTTGGGTCAAAACCATCTTTTTTCACTCTAAGAACACATCCAGCCATATTCCAACCTTTGTAATACGTAAGTTGATAATGACCGCTTTGGGTCGTTAGCGGACATATTGAAGCTTTGTTTTGAACATTCCAACCTGATATTCACCTTAACGGTTTAATTTATGTCTGCTTTCGGCCATAAGCGGTCATTATCCCCCTCTAACTAACCTAACCAAATTTGTTAGTAAATTCACAGCGGTCATTACGACTAGTATTACTATCCATGCTTTAATCTCAGTGATACTTTGATAATTAAATAATATTACTCAGTACTAGAAGTGTCTGTTA
>CAYXVH010000287.1:0-7663 GCA_964468615.1 uncultured Thiotrichales bacterium
CACCAGGTAATCACTAATCCAACAAGTATGCTAAGCACAGCCACTGAACTCCACAAAATGGCTGGGTCATAACTTTGCTTAGACTTACTATTAGCGTCTACAACTGGCTCGCAGTGATGTTGATCAAGATACAACTTAGCCAGGCCTTCATCGTTGACACCCACTATACGAGCATAGTTACGCAAGTAGCCTCGTATATAAGTGGGCTCTGGAAGACCATCATAATCATCCGTCTCGATTGCTTGGATAATACGTTTTGGTAAATTTAATTGTTCAGCGACATCCGTTTGGCTTAGCGCCATGGCTGTACGCGCATTAGTCAACAAAGCGCCAATACTTACGCTTTTTTTAGCTGTCTTTTGCGTCGCGTTACTGTTGTTTATTTCCTGCATTCCAATAACTTTCAGCTAATAACCTTGCCTCTTGTGAAGCGGGGAATGATCTTTTCAATTGGTGCGCATAGTCATCAGCTTTACCTTGGTTGCCTAGACTTACTTCTGTTTGGTATGCCATCCACAAAGTTTGCGAATTATGCTTTGCTACACTTTCATATTTTTGAAAATAATATGATGCTTGCTCATATTCTTGACGCTCAAATGAAAGTATTCCCATTTGATACAAAGGAGAACTCTCTGAAGCATTCTTTTCTAAGGACTTTTGAAAATATTCTTCGGCTTTCAC
Source organism: uncultured Thiotrichales bacterium (assembly GCA_964468615.1). Classification (GTDB taxonomy): domain Bacteria; phylum Pseudomonadota; class Gammaproteobacteria; order UBA4575; family UBA4575; genus JABDMD01. The sequence goes on from CAYXVH010000287.1 coordinate 682, forward strand.
TTTGTCAGGCACTTTTAATAAGCAAATACCTGCATTAGCATAGGCAGAAGAGGCATCACTGTATAAAGGATTTTCTACTGCACTAAGAAATTCTTTTTCAGCCTCTGGGATTCGATCTTGCCTACACAAGAATGTACCGTAATTATTATGTGCTTTTGAATCCTTTGGATCTAAGGAAATGGCTTTGCGGAAATGTTTTTCTGCAACATCATTTTCACCCAATCTTTCTTGCAACAGGGCAAACACCCAGTTTGCCGTGGAAGATCTTGGATCTTGCTTAAGTGCACGGCGTAGTTTTTCATCTGCCAACTTATGTTCGCCCTTAGCAAAATAACGCACTCCGAGCTGAATATTAATTTCAGCAGCTTTTTGATTTTCGGATAAAGGAGCATCAATGTCAGATGTTGCACATGCAGACAACAACAGTATTAACATGCCCAAAACAAATAGATTGTGTAACATTATGCGCATGCGACCTCAACTTTATGCTTTAGTAAATCTGCTTCATAAAGCTTTTCATAGTGACGTTTACGTTTAGTTTGATCTTGAATATCGCCCGCTAATTGCCCACAAGCGGCTGCGATGTCTTCACCTCGTGGCCGACGCGTAATAGTGGTAATTCCCGCAGCTTGCAAAATATCTCTAAACGTCTCAATCGCTTGATCCGTTGAACGCTGATAACCCGAGTTAGGAAATGCATTAAAAGGAATGAGATTTACCTTAGAAGGTAAATTCTGAATTACTTTTACTAATTGTTTAGCGTGTTCAGGCTGATCGTTTACTTGATCCAACATGACATACTCAAATGTAATACTGTGCTTGCGATGTTTATCTTCCAAAAAGCGATGGCATGCGTCGATTAATTCAGAAATTGGATAGCGGCGATTTAAAGGTACAAGCTGATTTCGAACTTCATCATTTGGCGCATGCAAAGACACCGCCAAACTCACATCCAAAGCTTCTCTTAAATTATCCATCTTCGGCACCAAGCCAGATGTACTGACCGTAACTTTGCGCTTACCTAAACCATACGCATTGTCATCCATCATAATCTGGATTGCTTTGACTACATTGTCAAAATTTGCCAATGGTTCGCCCATTCCCATAAATACTACATTACTGATGACACGTGCCTTATTCAGTTGTTTGCGTAAACGATGCTCTGCAAACCATAGCTGGGCAATTATTTGAGCAGAACTGAGATTGCCCGCAAAACCTTGTCTCGCAGTAGCGCAAAAAGTGCAATCCAGTACGCAACCCACCTGAGAAGACACACAGAGCGTGGCCCTATCATCTTCAGGTATGTATACGGTTTCAACTGCATTTTTGTCATCTACACGCAACAACCATTTACGTGTGCCATCGATTGAAACCTCTTCACTTAGCATCTCCGGCATTTGCATCTGAGCATTTTCGCTTAACCAATCTCGCAAGGATTTACTAAGATTAGTCATATGCTCATAATCAGAAATACCATGTTGGTGCGTCCACTTCATAATTTGAGTGGCACGAAAAGGTTTTTCTCCTATTACAGAGAAAAATTGCTCAAGATCTTGATGCGGCATGCCCATCAAGTTTTGAACATCTGTTTTCTGTTGCGTTAGTTTCATACTACGGATTTTAGTTTTGACTTCTCAGCTTCATACCTGCGAGGATAAATTTGTCTCTCAGGAAAAAAGAAACCAATTTCGCGTTGAGCATTCTCCACTGAATCAGATCCATGAACTGCATTATGTGCATTTGAAGATGCAAAATTTGCACGTATGGTACCTGGCTCGGCATCGCCAAACATCGTTGCACCCATTACTGTGCGATATTTTTTAATTGCATCCTTACCCTCGAGTACTTGCACAATTGCGGGACCTGAAGTCATAAACTCGATTAGGTAATCATAAAAATCTTTGCCCTTGTGAATTTCATAAAACTCAGCTGCTTGCTTTCTGCTCATACGAGTCATTTTTACTGCAACGATTGATAGACCAGCACCTTCTATCTGTGCTTCAATTTTTCCAATTACATTATCTTGGACAGCATCAGGCTTGATGATGGACAAAGTGCGTTCCATTGCCATGAGGTAAAAAGCTCCTAAGTGGTTATTTAATTAATATGAAATCTAACTATTTGGGCTTACGAATTGATTTAACGTAATTTTCCCTGATTATTCAGTGAATTCTACCCCTTGAGAGTAGTGGGAGGCAATGCCTCGAAGGGACGGAAAGGATGCAAAATTGTCCAGCTGTCTGGCGGTGGTTCCGCTTTTATAGAATGACTACAAATCCGGCGTTAATCTCTCTCATCTAACCACGCCATTTGAATAGCCTCGAGAATCTTCTCGTTAGAAGATTCGGGGTCATCCTGAAACTCTTCCAAAGCGCAAATCCAGGTGTGCAGGTCAGTAAAACGTATATATTTTGGGTCCACATCAGGGTGTGCCTCATCCAAAGCTATAGCGATATCCAGCGAGTCGGTCCATTTTAATTTCATTCACATATCCTCAAATGTGTAGTTCATACTGCAGTCTTAAATATTCTTAATGGCTTTCGGAGACCATGTTGATAGTGTATTTCGGAATCTCTATCACCAGATCTTTCTCGCCCACAATCGCCTGACAACTTAAGCGTGAATCTGGCTCTAAGCCCCAAGCCTTATCAAGATAATCTTCTTCATTTTCCTCAGCCTCTGCGAGTGAATCTAAACCCTCGCGCACATATACATGACAGGTCGTACACGCACAAGATTTCTCACAGGCATGTTCAATATCAACATCGTTAGAAAGCGCTGCATCACAAATACTGATACCCGACTCAACTTCAATCACTTTACCTTCTGGGCAAATTTCTTCATGGGGCATTATTTTAATCGTTGGCATTATTCAAGCTTTTTTATTCAAATTCTTCAACACGATGACCCTTCATAACTTGTTGCACACTTCGATTCATTCGTCGTGCAATAAATTCTTCGCTTTCATCTTCTAAACTTTTAATGGCATGCATAATTAATTCGCCATCATCACCCCCACGGGCTTTTAATAATATACTTTTAGCTTGTTCTATTTTAGCTAATTCATCTGTAGTTAATAATTCACCATCTTTGTCTAATGCAGACCTCAATGCCTCTAATACACGATCCGCTTCTACTTGTTGCTCAGCTAGCTGACGAACATGCATATCATTTTCAGCATGTGTAAATGAATCTTTTAGCATGCCTTCAATCTCAGCATCCGTAAGACCATACGAAGGTTTAACTTCAACACTGGCGCGCGCACCACTGCTTTCTTCTTCTGCGCTCACACTCAGCAACCCGTCTGCATCTACCTGAAAGGTAACTTTAATATGCGCCGCCCCTGCCACTCTTGGTGGAATACCAGTTAAATCAAACGTTGCTAAAGAGCGACAATCCGCGACTTTTTCGCGTTCGCCTTGCAATACATGTACTCGCATAGCTGTTTGACCATCTTTAAAGGTAGTAAATTTTTGCGCCATGGTCACGGGGACAACCGTATTACGGTCAATAATTTTCTCAACCAGCTCACCCATCGTCTCAATTCCTAAAGACAGCGGTATAACATCTAATAGCAACATATCTTCATCAGGATTATTACCTGCAAGCTTATCTGCTTGCTGAGCAGCACCGATTGCTACCACCTTATCTGGATCAATATCTGTTAATGGTGGCTTGCCAAATAACTCAGCCACCTTTTCACGCACATACGGAGTTCGCGTTGAACCACCCACCATCACAACATGTTGAACTTCTGCAAGCTCGATCTCAGCCTCTCGAATCGTCTTGCGACACCAAGTAATGGTCTTGTTGATATGAGTTCCGATTAATGTCTCAAACTGCGCTCGTGACAAAGTAGCTTCAAAGTTATTAGTATCATTTAGTTGCACGCTTACACGCGCCTCATCATCACTACTTAAAGCTTCTTTAACACGACGGGCTTCTTTCATAACCCTTCGCATCATTTGATGATTATCAGCTGCTTCCAGATCAACCTTTACACCCGCAAACTTTAATATCCATGCCGCAATATCACGATCAAAATCATCACCACCTAAGGCAGTATCACCACCCGTTGATAAAACTTCAAAAACACCTTTTGTTAGCCTTAAGATTGAAATATCAAAAGTGCCACCACCTAAATCATATATAGCAGTTATTCCTTCTGCTTTTTGATCTAAGCCATACGCAACGGCCGCCGCAGTAGGTTCATTAAGTAAACGAAATACATTTAGCCCTGCTAGGGTCGCTGCATCCTTGGTTGCTTGGCGTTGCGCATCATCAAAATATGCAGGCACTGTAATCACCACACCTAGCAACTCACCGCCCAAACTTACTTCGGCTCGTTCACGTAAACTCTTTAAGATTTCTGCAGAAACTTCCACTGCAGTAACAGCGCCCGCCACTGTATCTATTCGAGGCACATTACTTTCATGGTTAACAAACTTATAAGGAAGATAACCTTCAAGTGTAGCTAGATCTGCTACCGATCTACCCATCAAACGCTTCACGGAAGCAAGTGTATTCAAAGGATCAGTAGTTGCATGAGCTAAAGCATTAGCACCTACAGTGATCCCACCGCTTTCGGTGTAACGTACAACAGAAGGCAGTAAATACTTGCTATTTTCATCTGCCAAAGTGCTAGCCACACCACTTTGTACAGTTGCAACCAAAGAATTTGTGGTACCTAAATCAATGCCTACCGCAAGCTTGTGCTCGTGCGGTGCTGTGGATTGCCCAGGTTCTGATATTTGCAACAATGCCATAATTAATTACAAAAGCTCTTCTTCACACTGTTCTTGTTTTTTACGAACTTGATTGGTTAGTCGTTCATAAAATTGCAGCTTTAATGCAGCTTCTTTTGCTGCACTAAGTTCACTTTCTTCATATTTAGTAGTAAATTCAGTAATAAGTTGCTGTTGCTGCATCTTTAGTTTTTTTGATAAATCATCAAGCGCATCTAAAGGATTCTGCGAACTACCCGCCTCTTCTACCTGCTCATGCAAATCCATTGTTTGCATTAAGAACTCAGCATCACTTGAAGTATCAGTATCTGCATTGAATTCAATATCACTTAACTTTAATAGATAATGTGAGCGCTTTAAGTCACTTTTCAATGTTGTATAGGCTTCGTTAACATACGCTGTAGTTTGCACAGAGATGCGACGCTCTTGGTCGCCCGCATTGACAAATCGATCAGGATGTAAGGCGCTTTGAAAGGATCGATACTTTTCTGCTAACTGCTCTTGATCTATAAGAAACTTTTCAGCAAATCCAAACAGCTCGAAATAGTTTCGAGTAAGATCGATATTCATACTTATGAATTACTAGGTTGTTTTAAAAAAGCAGCATAACCGCTACAGGCAGGTAGAAAAATAATTTACTCAAACACTAAAGCTTTCGCCACACCCGCATCTGTCTTTTTCATTGGGGTTGGTGAACTTAAATCCTTCATTCAAACCTTCACGAGTAAAATCTAATTCCGTACCGCTTAGGTAGACCATGCTTTTAGGATTGATAATAACCTTTACACCCTTCTCTTCAAAAACTTGGTCTTCATCTTCTACTTGATCCGCAAACTCGATGGTATAGGCCATTCCAGAACAGCCCGTTGTCTTAATACCCAAACGCACACCTACACCTTTACCTCGTTTCTCAAGGTAATTTTTTACATGGGTTGCTGCGCTATCAGTTAGTGAAATAGACATGTTAATTAACTCTACTTAAGCAATCTTCTTTTGATCTTGCCCATCTGCTTTTGACTTAAGATCGGTAATCGCCGCTTTAATTGCATCTTCAGCTAATACTGAGCAGTGAATTTTAACTGGAGGAAGCGCAAGCTCTTCCGCAATATCTGTATTTTTAATTTCGCTAGCTTGGTCAAGCGTCTTACCTTTAACCCATTCGGTTAATAAGCTAGAGGAAGCAATCGCAGAACCGCAGCCGTATGTTTTAAACTTCGCATCTTCGATTACGCCACCGCTACCGACTTTAATTTGTAATTTCATCACGTCACCGCAAGCAGGTGCGCCTACCATACCGGTACCAACGGTTGGATCATCTTTTTCAAAAGACCCTACGTTGCGTGGATTTTCATAGTGATCTAACACTTTGTCACTGTATGCCATGGTTATCGTCTCCTATATTTCCTAATTATTTACTATAAATTTCAATTTCTAACGTTAATGAGCGGCCCATTCAATCGACTTAAGATCGATACCTTCTTTAAACATATCCCACAAAGGCGAAAGGTCACGTAATTTTATTACTGCATTTCGAATTAACTCTACAGCGAAATCTACTTCTTCTACCGTAGTAAAACGGCCGATGGTAAATCGAATCGAGCTATGTGCGAGTTCATCATCTCGACCAATTGCACGTAATACATAACTTGGCTCAAGCGATGCACTTGTGCAAGCAGATCCGGAAGATACCGCAATATCTTTCAGCGCCATGATCAAACTCTCACCTTCCACATAATTGAAACTAACATTCAGGTTGCCCGGAATACGTTGCTCCAAGTCGCCATTGATATAGATTTCTTCCATATCCTTTAGACCATTCAATAACCTGTTGCGTAGCATCAGAATTCGTTCGTTGTCTGCTGCCATTTCTTCTTTGGCAATACGAAACGCCTCGCCCATACCGACAATTTGATGGGTCGCTAGAGTACCTGAACGCATACCACGTTCATGACCACCACCATGCATTTGCGCCTCGATTCGAATGCGTGGCTTCCTGCGCACATACAACGCACCAATACCCTTAGGACCATATACTTTATGCGCAGACATGCTCATTAAATCGACATTCATATCTTCTACATCAACCGGGACTTTGCCAGGACTTTGCGCTGCATCGACATGGAAAATAATTTTGCGTTCGCGAGTAATTTTACCAATCGTTTTAATATCTTGAATCACTCCAATCTCATTATTGACGTGCATGATAGAAATTAGAACCGTGTCTTCACGAATAGCCG
>CAYXVH010000288.1:0-3111 GCA_964468615.1 uncultured Thiotrichales bacterium
ATCTAAGTCAATTAACTTTTATAAGCCGCTATATCACCAGGCTCACGAATCATTTTGTCAACTTCACTATGATGCATCTCTTCACTAGCAATCATTTGTCGAGCATATTCTTCTAGAACTACAGAGTGACCTTCAACTAAAGTCAATAATTTCTTGTATTTCTCTAATGCTGCACCTTCATGCTCTAATGATTCTCGCATAATATCTTTAATATCATGTTTATGCGTCTCTAATAATGGGCCGATTGAAAGTGAAGGGTGTTCCCCTAAGTGAGTAATCATTTCACCTGCTTGTCGTGCGTGCATCAAAGACTCGTCTGCTTGTGCATTCATCCACGAGACTATGGGTATACGGTTATAGCCAAATATCATCAATGCATAGTGGGTATAATGCACCACACCTGCAAGTTCCGTCTCAAGAATTTCATTGAGCAGTGATACTACAGGGGACTTATCAAAGTTCTCTTTCATTGTTCGTTCTCTCTTTTTTTTGTTTTGTTTGAATGATTATATTTTACTAAATCAGTCTTACATAAACTACGTCCTATAATTGTTTCGGAGTTTCTAGCCTTTAAAAATCATCTATGAGGTTATGTCCACTTTAGGACAATAGCGGACATACACCACACAATTTTATATTAAATACAGAAAGTGTTTAAGATTTACCTGATACTTTACCCAATGCGCAGCTGACATAAGAAGTTGCTTTGGTCATGAAACGATTCGAGCCGATCGTTCCTGTTTCTGGGTAACCTAATCTTGCAAGCTTTTTGCAAAGTGTTTGTCGAATATTGGCATCATTAGACGACTCAGTAATTACAGTAACTAGATTATCGTCAATATCTACAAGCACATCTTTGACACCATCCACTTCTTGCAGCTTTGCTATTATTGTATTTGAGCACCCACCACATTTGATGTTTTCAATTTGAAATTTATATTGCATTCTATTTCCCTAATACTTGTAATTAATCATCTAGGCATTAATAACATGTAAATTAAAGCCTGTTGTCCCCCTAATTATGCCCGCTTTCGGCCAATAGCAGAAATTTGGTGAACATGGGTATCATTCTTGAAAATCAATAATGAAATCTTTAACACTACTTTAGAAACCATACACCTAAAATAATTATTCCTAGACCTAAAATATGAAGTGCTGTAATTCTTCCATCTGTAACAAAAGTAGAAAACACGAACGAAACAATTAGACCTATTGAGATTACTATGGTAATTGCGTATGGAGAATTTTTTAAAGCGAAATAAGTAGCTACACCAAACGCTGCATTACCTGATAGTACTAGTGCAAAATCTATCGGGCTGCTAATAGGAAGTAATAGCGCATACCTGAAGGATGTAGTCCCGCCTGCCCGGAAAGCAAAATAAGAGAGTGCAGTATAAGAAATAATTGTTGCGATTAACGCTAAAAACCAATTCATGTTGTGTATAGTGCGTTTTGACTTTTTGAACCCAAATCCAACCTTAAATTTTATGTTATTGCGCTTAAAAATTGAGCGTCCTTGCTCGATTCTGAAGAAGTCCAATTCGTTCAGATAGGAGGAGGAGCCTATTCGTTCATTGTGAGGAGAAGTTTTAATCGATAATTATCAGCAACTACTGCAAGAATTAGCAAAATACCAATAACCACCATTTGTAAATAAGAATTGAGCTGTAAAAGATTCATGCCATTTTGCACAAGGATAATAAATATTGCCCCTAATACAACTCCACTTAATTTGCCGATACCACCAAATATACTCACGCCACCTATTGCACATGCGGCGATGGACATGAGGGGATACTCGACACCAATATTGGATTCTCCGCTCTCTAATCGAGCAGTTAGTAACAATGCAGCTACACCTGTAATGAAGCCTGCAAGCACATACGTAATAAATATTACACGTTTCGTATTAATGCCAGACAACTCGGCTGCTTTAGGATTACCGCCAATTGCGTAGAAATATCGCCCCAGGCGTGTCCAGTTAATTAAAAAATACATACCAATTATAAAAACAATTGTTATGCATACTGGAACAGAAATTCCAAACACCTTGCCATATCCAAAAATATCAGAAAAGCCTCCTGGCATGCCATAAACGGGTGTGCCACCAGTTGTATAGAACGCAAGTCCCGCAACAATTGAAGAGGTAGCTAATGTCATAACAAAGGGCGGTACGTCAAAAATCGCGATAATACTTCCATTGAACACACCTATAATCATGCAAGTTGCGATTCCTGCTAAGCAGCCCATAGTGATAGCTAGCCCAGGCGACATACCACTCGCTGAAAGCGCTACCATCGTCATGGATGTCGTCACCGAGCTCATGGCAAACATCGTGCCGATAGACAGATCGAGTCCACGAGTTAATAAGACTACCATCTGAGCCATTGCGGCCAAAACTAAATAAGTTGATTGACGTGCAACTGTTGAAAGATTTGATTCCGTAAGGAAAGTGTCTGTTGCGATTGTTAAATAAACAACTGCAATGATAAGGAACCAGGGTAAAACTCCTGCTTTAACAAATGCGACTTTTAGTAGATTTATTATTTTATTCATAAAGCCGACTTCCAATAAATTCTCATTTACATTTTCCGCATGATTGGAGTTCATTACGCACCCTCCTCCTTTTCAAAGAAATACCGAAATACACTTTGTTCTGATAATTGTTCTTTAGGTAATTCAGCTTGCAACACTCCACGGTGCATCACGTAAGCACGATGAGCAAGATTTAATATTTCTGGTAGGTCAGAAGAAATGAGAATCACACCCGCACCTTCTTCGCATAACTCAGCGATAAATTTGTAAATTAGCATTCTTGCACCCACATCCACGCCTACAGTGGGCTCATCAAATATAAATAGCTTAATGTCTCGAACTAGCGCCTTACCAATTAATGCTTTTTGTTGATTCCCCCCAGAAAAATGTTCCAAAGCACGTTCTATATTAGGTGGATTTATATCTAATTTTTTAGACACCTCAGTTACCGATTTCTTTTCTCCCGCACGCCGCAGAAACCAGTTGTAAGAAAACGTTTTTAAACCTAAAGATGCTAGAGACACGTTTTCCCGAACGTTTTGTACCATTACCAAGCCTTCTTCTCGTCTATCTGAA
>CAYXVH010000289.1:0-2560 GCA_964468615.1 uncultured Thiotrichales bacterium
AAAAATGCTCCGCCACCCGTTGAGATATATGAAATTTTCTCTTCCAGACCAAATTTATCAACTGCGGCAAGTGTATCGCCACCTCCAGCAATGGAAAATGCTTGACTATTAGCAATAGCTTTCGCCATCACTTTGGTCCCATTTGCAAATGCCTCAAACTCAAATACACCAACAGGGCCATTCCAAACAATAGTGCCAGCATCTTGCATGTATGCCGCAATCTGCTGGGAGGATTCAGGTCCGATATCTAATATTAAATCGTCATCAGCTACATCATCTACCGATTTTATCGTAGCTTTAGCAGTCTCAGAAAATTCCTTAGCGCATACCACGTCGGTTGGTAGCGGGATCTCAGTATTTTTACTTGCAGCCTGATCAAGCAAGAATTTTGCAGTGCCTACTAAATCGGCTTCATAAAGAGACTTGCCCACGGGTTTCCCTATTGCCGCGAGAAATGTATTCACAATTCCTCCGCCCACTATCAATTGATCTACTTTATCTAATAAAGTTTCCAACACCGTTAACTTGGTTGAGACTTTAGATCCTCCAACAACTGCAACCATTGGACGAGCAGGTTCAGTTAATGCTTTTTGCAAAGAATCTAATTCTTTCTTCAGCAGAGGACCGGCACAGGCTATGGACGCAAATTTTGCCACTCCATGCGTTGAAGCTTGCGCGCGATGTGCAGTACCAAAAGCATCCATAACATATATATCACAAAGACTCGCCATCTGCTTGGCAAGCTGGTCATCATTATCTTTTTCGCCAACTTGGAAGCGAACATTTTCACAAAGAACTATTTCACCAGCATTAAGCTCTACTCCGTGCAACCAACCTTTTTCCAATCTGACCTTTAGATTACATTGGTTTATCAAGTAATCAGCTATAGGCTGCAGCGATTGTTCTTGATCAAATTTACCTTCAGCAGGACGACCTCGATGTGAAAGCAAAATAACTTTCGCGCCTTTATCTAAGGCTAGTTGAATTGTCGGTAGCGCAGCTTGAATTCGCTTTGCACTGGTAACACGACCATCTTTAACTGGCACATTAAGGTCTTCACGAATCAGCACACGCTGATTCGTAAGATCTAGATCAGCCATGCTTAATACTGACATGGCTTATAAAGCTTTCATTAAAGAAATAAAACTAAAGTGTCGACTCTTTACCACTTATCTCTATTTAGCATTCATTAAAGCAACCGTGGTGTCTAACATACGATTAGAGAATCCCCATTCATTGTCATACCAAGAGCATACTTTCACTGTACGCGCGCCCATCACTTTAGTAAGACTTGCATCAAAATTTGAAGAATGCGGATCATGATTGAAATCGATCGATACAAGTGGTGCATCTACATAATCCAACACATGACCATCTGCAGCATCTTTCATTACAGAGTTAACTTCTTCTACTGTAGTGTCTCGTGATGCTAGGAAAGTAAGGTCCACTACAGAAACATTTATAGTTGGTACACGCATAGAAAACCCATCTAACTTGCCATTTAACATTGGCAATACCAAACCAACTGCAGCTGCAGCCCCAGTCTTTGTTGGAATCATCGACATGGTTGCTGAACGTGCACGTCTTATATCACTATGGTACACATCCGTTAAAACTTGATCATTAGTGTAAGCATGAATAGTGGTCATCACACCATTCTCGACACCGATTTTTTCATGCAAAGGTTTAACTAATGGCGCTAAACAGTTTGTTGTACATGATGCGTTGGAAATTACTGTGTCACTAGCTTTAAGCACATCATGATTAACACCGTACACAATGGTTGCATCAACATCACTACCACCTGGTGCTGAGATGATTACTTTTTTAGCGCCGGCAGTTAAATGTGCAGAAGCTTTTTCTTTGCTAGCAAAAAAACCAGTACTTTCGTGTACTACATCTACACCTAACTCCGCCCAAGGAAGCTTGCTTGGATCACGCTCGGAACATACACGAATACGATCGCCATTAATTACAATATGGTCACCATCTACTACTACTGTGCCATTAAACTTTCCATGCGCAGTATCATACCGAGTTAAATGCGCGTTAGTTTCCGCATCACCTAAATCATTAATTGCAACCACTTGAATTTCATTATTGCGACCCGATTCATAGATGGCGCGCATAATATTTCTGCCGATTCTTCCATAACCATTAATTGCAATTTTTATAGCCATTTTCTTTCTCCGTACTCTTCTCTTATATATTAAGTATTAATTTGTTAATTACCCTAGCATTTCCAATGCTTGCTTAATGATATTCTCTTCACTAAACCCAAAATGTTTCATGACAGTCCCTCCTGGCGCAGATGCTCCAAAAGTATCGATGCCAATGGTACGCCCTTGTAATCCAACATATTTACGCCAGTAATCTGATACTCCCGCCTCGATTGAAATTCGCTTGCTTACTGCTGCAGGTAAAACTGATTCCTTGTAGGCCGCATCCTGTTGGTCGTATACGTTGGTATTCGGCATCGAAACCACACGTACTTGCTTGCCTTGCTGGCTAAGTTGTTTGGCTGCGTCCATTGTGATGCCAACTTCTGATCCGGCAGCGA
>CAYXVH010000290.1:0-13202 GCA_964468615.1 uncultured Thiotrichales bacterium
GCCTCTACGACAGACTATTTAATGTACCTAATCCGGGTGCGGCAGAAGATATTATCTCCACATTAAACGACGAATCACTTTCTATACATTCAAATTCGAAAATTGAACCACATGCAATAGCCATTAACCCGGAAGATCGCGTGCAATTTGAAAGACAAGGATTTTTTTGTTTAGACAGCAAACATACTACTAAAGAAAAACTTGTGTTTAACCGCACCACTACGCTACGCGATAGCTGGACGAAGGCGAATCAATCTAGTAAAAAGTAATTTCCATATTTCAATTCGTTCCTTTTTTAAATAAGCACTCTTAGCATTAGAGTGCTTAAAGAAACTTAATCCAACTCTTACAATCTTATCTTAACAACGAAGAAACAACAATTTCGCTGTTAAGACGCAATTAAACTGACAAATGGTATTACCGTTAGTCAATATCCTATTGAATTAATATATAAATAAGGTAAAAGATATCTAACAGTAATAAAAGGATTTTTTTATGCTTGTTAAACAAGAAAGTTTACAAAATTACTTTCATGACTGCCTATACAACTCGTTGCACAAACATAATGTGCAAGCCACCGATTATACTGTTATATATCTCACCAACCTTTTAATTAACTTTACTCGTTCAGAAAATTTTATCGATGCAAATGAAGGTAGATCGCCACTCAAACCATTAGCATTACATTATTCTGATGCTTTTAATTCAACTACTGATCATGAACGTAATATTGCACTACGCCGTTTGGGTGACATTGCACTATTTGTTTGTGGTTTATTTTCTGACAGCTTAAATTCTAAAGCTGTCGATGTTGATTATTACGCTGCAATGGGCGGCACTGCATATAGTCATTTATCTGAAAGTCAGAATATGAATGAGTCTGGCCCTGTATTTAAAGAAGTATTTTACGAACTCTCAAATAAATTTATTGATTTTGCAGATGTGCTATCCGAGTTAAATGAAAGCCAAGGACAATCAAATAAAAACTTATTGCGAACTTACGAGATTTGGATAAAAACAGACAGCAAAAAAGCTCGAAAACAATTACTTGACTCTGGCATTCAACCTATAACACCTACTACAAGCTTACTTGAACACTAAGCTCTGCTATACGAATGACTGATTTACTTGCAAACATTCAAAACAATCTTCAATCAATATATGAAGTCTCAGTTCCATTAAACGTAGACGACTTTTTAATCACAGATAGATATCATGCAGAAATTCTTTCTAACACAGTTTTAAATGATGACTCTTTAGAGAAATTACTCATATCACCACAAGATGATTGCTTAGATGTTTCACTTTATTTAGATAACGAGTTAATTAATCGACTATGCAAGAGCTATCCCACAGAACATTCCAATAAAGATGATTTGCATGATTTTTGGATTGCCTTAGAAGGTGTAAGCCATTTCTTATACTTAGCATGGAACGCAAACCATGACCGACCCGTGTCACAACTTGAACTCGAATTACAAGCCGAAGTAGATAAATTTGTGGGCGCAACTGCAGTATTAGGCCTAGAGAAAAATAAAACTTTTACGCATGAAATATGGTCGCTATTATTTTCGCAACCTAAATTTAATGAAAATTTAGAAAAAGAACATGTAGCACGGTATATGAAGGCCAATGAGTATGCCTCAAAATACTGCTTTAACTTAATAGGTATGAATAATAAGTCTACCAAATGTCTACATAATGAATTACGTAGGTTTTACCGCCTTAACCAACGCGCAAAATTATCGCGAATAGACACCCTGAACACTGACTTAAGACATTAAAAATCTCTGCCAAAGAGCTTCTTCAACAGAGGTTTTTATATATACTAAATTTAAGTGTTAGCCGTTTTTAAATCCCGCGCTAAACTTAGCCATAAACTGCAATGCTTGTTGCACTTCTGGGTCCTTCATAGTCTTTAACAAGCCCATAATTCCACCTGAAGACTGAGTATCATGACTCGCTTTAGCTGAAGCAGCTGCTTCACACATGCTTGTTAGCATATCTATCATGTAATCACGCTCTAGTAGATCTAGTAACTTATTAATATTTTCATTTCGCGAAATACGATCCGCAATGATCATTAATGAATTCGCCATCTCACCAAGTCTACCGACAATATCATCACTCATTGCATCACCTGCGGCACCGAGCACACGCACTAAATTAGCTGCGCGTTCCAAATCGCCAGTTTCTACAAGATGATCGATTAATGGAATTGCCTTATCTAAATTACTGCGACTTACTTGATCCAACAACATAAGACCATCGCCCATGGTGCTGCCAAGTCGACCGACGATATCATCCGAAAGCGCATCCGCTGCACTTTCAAATATGCGCTCGGCTTCTGTCTGCATTGATTGAAATTCACTCATGACTAGCCCCCTTATAGTAGTCCGCGCGCACTGGCCCAGTACATTTTGTTATAAGCCGTCTTAAACCAATGAATACCTTTGGTAGGTGCCTTTGGATCAGGCGGGTTCTGATAGTTGAACATCGCATACGTTGCTCTACCTTCACCCGCTTCAATGAAGCAAAACACTTTTCCATCGTAATCACGCACTGGAGTTCCGATCTTAATTGTAGAAGCAATATTTTCAGCTAAGGCTTCAGCCTCAAAGTGCGCTGTAGAGCCTGCTTTACTAATTGGTAAGTTAGTAGTGTCACCAATTACAAATGCATTTTCATAACCTTCGATATTGAGACGTGTGCGATTTGTTGGGATAAAGCCACCTGGACCTAGGTCACTATCTTCAATGACTTGCATACCTTTATGTGCAGGAACCGTAACTAATAAGTCATATTCTTCTTCAGTACCTTCTTCACTAAGCACTTTATTGGACGTAACTTCTTTCATATTAAAAAGAGTTTCGTAAGTAATACCAAGTCGGTCAAATTCTGGCTGCGCCCATTTCGCAACGGGCTCTAAACTATGCACGCGACCAATTGGGTACGTGTAGTGCAATTGAACTTTGTCCCAGATACCACGTTCTTTGAAGTAATCTGCCAACATAAACGTTATTTCTAATGGCGCCATTGGGCATTTGTGAGGCACGCCCACTGCAACCACTACCTTGCCGCCTTCAAAGTTCTGCAGAGTATTAAACATTTTCACTGCATCTGCCTCAGTATAAAACTGAGCTGCATTTTCATTTAGGCCTGGTGTCCCTTCAGCATGTGCGCGAGAACCAGTTGAAATAACAATAATATCGTAGTCATATTGCTTACCACTTTCGGTAACAACATTATTTTCTTTAAGATTAAACTTAGTAACTGGATCAACGCGAAAGGTAATGCTCGACTCAAGTAGACTTACTTGATCTCGATACAATTCATCAGGTGACATTTTACCAACCGCTACATAAAGGAGGCCTGGTTGATACATATGCTTATCGGATGCCGACAACATGGTAATACTTGCCTTGCCAGCTTTTATTTCACCACTTAATCTTCTTGCTAGATTGTTAGCCAGAATAGTTCCACCCATTCCGCCACCTACAACGAGTATTTTCATGATAAACCTCTCTTCTTATATTTATAAGTATTGATTCGATATTCTTTTAAATGTAAATGTTTTGGTAAATGCAAATGTTTTGGTCAACGTTTGAATGAGCTATTTGGTTTTCTTAACAACAATGTGCCAAACGCCATCATTCTCAAAACTTTCTACCATTTCATGTCCCACTTTATTAATCCATTCGGGAATGTCATTCGCAGAACCTTGATCAGTAGATAAAATTTCCAATTCATCTCCAATTTCTGCCATTTTCATTTGTCCTATCAGTTCCATTAAAGGACCGGGGCAAAATGTATTTTTTGCATCAACTAACTTTCTTTCCGACACGTAACTCTCCTTAGAATTAAAAATAATGACATTATCTTAAAAATGCCAAACTTGCCCTTCAGCTGCATCGCTTAAAAAGGAAGTTAAACCCAAAGGTTTTGAAACAAATCCTTCTAAATCGTCTTGCTTAACATTCAGTATATCGACTGCCATCGAGCATGGAAAAATTTTAGCATCTCCGTACTCTACAGCTTGCCCAAACAACTCCATAAAATCAGGGGCATTCTTTTCTTCTAGAAGAACGCCCATCTCGCCTTCGGCTGGTGCCTTCTCTGAAAAGTCTTTTACAAAAAACTTTAGTGCATTCATGGATAAAAATACGGTCACGTCATTTCCGCTGACGGCTCCAACTGAGGCCACCATAGCTGCCATTTGTAATTGTTCGCGGCTACCGGATGTAACCATCACACTTATCCTATCTGATGCCATATTTTCCTCACTTAAATTAGGCTTATTAAATCTTGAATTCCTTTCGAAGGGGTGCAAATGTACAGGATCAGCTTACAGACGAAAAGCTTTAACATTAGTCTGTAAAAGAGAAGCTTAATTCCTATCTAATATAGATAGGTAATTTAGATAGCCTGTATAGATTAGGTTGCGATTAACTTAAAGAATAAATATTCAGATAACTATTAGTTATTAGTCTTATTTCACTTACCTATTAACCTGATTATTTTTTAGGCAGACTTTTCTCAAAGTGTTTTCCACAGTAGTAGCATTCTACAGACGAGTTTTTACCAAACGGTAAATAGACCCTCGGATGCCCTAATGCTCCACCGCCGCCATCACATGCAACTTCCTTATCGTTTGGATTTATTTGTACAACGCTAGTAGCTGTTTTCATCATTATATATTATCGTTTTATTAAGCTTGCGGCATACTCTTTATATACACATCTTGCTTACTATAAGGAATCTCGATGTCATGCTCCATGAACTTCTTATACACCTCAGTATATAGCTGATCTAAAACTTGCCCGCGCAACACAGGTTGATCGATCCAACCTAATAATTCGAAATCTACACTTGAAGCGCCAAAATTCCGAAACCGGACCCGTGGCTCTGGCAAACCACAGACCTTCTCATTATCTTTGGCAACCTGTTCTAATACATCACGAACCTGATCTATATCACTCCCATAAGCAACGCCCACTTTTACCCTGATACGTCGTTTACTATTTGGGCCACCCGCCTCATTGGTAATTTTTGCATTACCCATAACCGAATTCGGAACCGTAATTTCAATATCATCCCGCGTGAGCAACCTCGTACTGCGAATTCCAATATGCGTAACTTTCCCCCGCTCACCCGAATCCAAAACTATATAATCACCTAGCTTGTAAGGGGAATCTGCTAAAATAAACACACCTGCAAATAAATTTGCCAGAGTGTCTTTAGCAGCAAAACTAAGTGCTAAACCAATTATTCCCGCAGAAGCCAACCAAGCCGTAACATCGATACCCCAAGCTAAAAACAGCATATATATTGTAGCTGCGACAACGATTAGCAATGCCAGGTTACTAAACAAAGGCAAAGTGCTGTGCTGTATCAGTTGACTTTTGTTTTGATTATTAGCTTTTCTGGAACTGATGGCAGTCAATAAAAACTTTGAGAACTTGATCGCAAACGATGCCCAAAGAATAATAACAATAGTTTTCAATACCGCTACTGTTGTAAGCACAACATTTTCTGGCATCTGCAAAACGTTTGTGGCTTGTACAAAACCAAATATCACTAAGCTCACAAAAATAGGTTTTTGCACAAGCTCCAGTATGTGATCATCGCCTTGAATGGCAGTTTTGGCAGTAAGACGCTTTAGAAACCGAATAATTACGAAGTTAAAAATTAAGGCAAAAGCCGCAAAAGCTAAAATAATACCAAATGCTTTTAAATATGGATTTGGCCCAAAGATTGCAAGCCATGAATCATAAAGCGCTTGAATTTGTTCCATCAGAAATAGTGCTAATTACAACTTAGTTGGATTTGGGGCATCTCCATACACCTCTTTAGGATCAAACATTTTTTCGTATTCTTTAAACTCCATTTCAATAGGCGCCTCACCAGGATTTGAGCCTGTAGGTATTGCACGATAAAAGCATGAGCGATAACCAACGTGGCAACTTGCGTCTCCCACTACATCCACTCTTACCCACACTGCGTCCTGGTCATCATCAATACGTAGCTCAACAATTTTTTGCACTAGGCCGCTGGAAGCACCTTTGTGCCACAAGCATTCACGACTGCGACTCCAATAATAAGCCTCACCGGTTTCAATTGTTTTCTCTAATGCTTCTGCATTCATATACCCAAGCATTAACAATTCACCCGACTCAGCTGCAGTAGTTACAGCGGGCACTAAACCATGCTCATCAAATTTAGGTGCAAGCAGTTTACCTTCTTCCACCTCTTCAACGGATTCGCGTTTTCCAAACCATTTAAAATGTGCAGACATGACGAAATAGTATTTCCTGAATATATATAGTAAATATTGAATTATACAGACTTGGCAGAATTAAGGTGTATATGCCTTAGGAAACATCACAAGACAACAATGCGCCTAATATACTATCAATAAGCTTAAAATCTTCAGTTAACAAACCTAACATTGCAAAATGCCCCATCAAAGAAGGAACCACTTTTAGTTCGCTTCCAGGGATTTTCTGTTGTTCATATTTGCAATCCTCAACTGGAACAAACATGTCTTTTTCAAATGCAATAACATAGGTTCTGGCTTTAATACTCTTCAAAGCTTTAGCAAGATCTCCTCCAGCATGCTTACTGGAATCACCCTCTTGCCATTTGTTAGCCTGAATCATCAGCGAATTTGGATCCATGGGTTGAAACCATGCCTCCCAAAAACCAGCCAACATCTCTTGCATCGAATCAAAACCGATTTTTTTCCATTGTTCTTGCTTATAGAACTCTGTACTAAGGCCCATCAAAGCGAACACATGCGCCAAGCATTTTAACCCAAGCACGCATGCATGTGGGTCTGAGTAATCTCCTTTATTCCATGCTGGATCAGACTTCAACGCTTCAGAAAATACACTCACATATAGTGCGTCATGTGAGGTGCATTTAGCTGTCCCTGCAATTGGTGCTGCGCGCTTTACCATATCAGGATAACGAATTGCCCATTCATACGTTTGCTGCGCACCCATCGACCAACCGGTTACCAGCTGCAATTCTTGAATTCCAAAATGCTCAGTAAGCAGTTGATGCTGCGCAACAACATCATCACCAATTGAAACTTTTGGGAAGTCCGCCATGGCTTGAGAACCATCTATATTATGTGGTGAAGTAGATAAGCCACCGCCCAATTGATTAGGAAGAATGATGCAATATTTTTCAGGATCTAGAGCCTTACCTTCGCCTATATAATGTTCCATATTCTTGGACGTGCCAGAGAACATGATTGTGAATAAAATGACATTATCTTTTGCTTCATTTAACTTACCATGCACGGCAAAAGCTAATTGTGCATTATTTAAGATCTCACCTGATTCAAGCTGAAAATCACCTAAGGCATAGAACTCATAGGGCCCATGCTGGTCTTGAGTATAGTATTTATTATTTAGCATTAAATTAAGGTACTACAAAAACAGAAGCTTACTAGGAAATTCACATATTGGGAAAATAATTAGCAGGAAAAAAATATACATGACAACCCTTAAAAACTATATTTTGACTCTTTTAATAGCCCTATTCACATTATTGGCAGTGGATGCTATTGCTGATTTATCGAGCGAAGGAACTATACAGATTGCACAATTCTCAGAAATGATCCTGGACGACTGGGAAAACAAATCATTTGAAGGTGAAACCCAATACTCTATTCAAAGCGAAGAACAGAATTCTTACTTACACGCAGAAAGTATGCAATCCGCATCCGCCTTATACAAAAAGATAAAGGTCAATATACATGAAACCCCTTTTTTAAATTGGAGTTGGCGTATCGACAAAGCCTTGCCAGAACTCAATGAAAAAGATAAAAGTGGTGATGATTATGCGGCAAGAATATATGTCGTATTTAAAACTGGATACACACCATTAAGCGCAAAAGCATTAAACTACGTTTGGTCTAGCAATGACTCCTCAGAATCTCATTGGCCCAATGCTTTTACTGAAAAAGCAATTATGATCCCTCTTAGATCCAACCGCGATGAAACAAATATTTGGCAGCATGAAAAAGTTAATATCAAAGAAGACCTAATACTATATTTTAAAAAACTACCAAAATATATCGATGGCATTGCCATCATGACTGACACCGACAACTCAAAAAGCGTCGCAAGCGCGAGTTATGGTGATATTTATTTTTCCAGCAACTAACATGCAAGAAAACTCTCAACACTACACAGAATTATTTTTAAATAATTCGCCCATGATGGATGTACGAGCACCTATCGAATTTGAGCGTGGAGCATTCCCTACCTCTACAAACTTGCCCATCATGAACGACCAACAACGCGAAATCGTGGGCACCTGCTATAACAATTATGGCCAAAATAAAGCCATAGAAAAAGGTCACGAACTAGTGCAAGGCGAAATACGCGAAGCACGAATTGCCGCCTGGGTTGATTTCGCCAAACAACATCCAAGCGGTTCTCTATATTGTTTTCGAGGCGGCTTACGCTCCAAAATCACTCAACACTGGATGCAAGAAGCTGGGGCCGAACTACCTATTGTAGAGGGCGGATACAAAGCATTACGTACATTCTTGTTAAATCAATTAGAAGAAACTGCAAAAGATTGCTCATTTAAATTAATAGGTGGAAAAACAGGATCAGCAAAAACTACCCTTATTAACGAACTTGATAATGCTGTCGATCTAGAAGCTGCAGCGCATCACCGTGGCTCAAGTTTTGGCGGTCATGCCAAGGAACAGAACAACCAAATTAACTTCGAACACATATTAGCCATCGACTTCTTAAAACTTAAACATAAAAATATTTCAAAAATAATTTTAGAAGATGAAGCAAGAACTATTGGCAAGACAGGTTTACCAAAGACATTGTTCTCCAAAATGCGTAATTCTCCTTTAGTGGTTATAGAAGAGCCATATGAAGCAAGACTAGAACGATTAATACAAGAATATGTTGTAGACATGCATACTGAATTTGAAAATCTACATACTGAAAATGCATTTAAATCCTTTGCTGAATATTTATTACTAGGACTAGAGAAAATTCAAAAACGCTTGGGCCCTACACGTTATGAAACCGCCTATAAAGCGATGCAACAAGCACTCAAACAGCATTCAGATACAGGCGAAATTACAAATCATTATGATTGGTTAAATATAATATTGGATAATTACTATGACCCTATGTATGAAGATCAACTAAAAAAACGCGAAGAGTTTATTTGCTTTCGTGGCGATTACCAAGCCTGTAAAGAATACTTACAAACTACTTTCTAGATCCGACCACCTCGCCATAGCTGTATCTAATTCTTGCTGAGCAGTGTATAGTTGTTCAAGTACTTCACTAGTTTCCTCGTAAGGCTTATCGTAAAAATCAAGGGTTTCAACTTTATTAGTAAGCCCTTGTATAAATTTTTCAAGTTCTTCAATGCGCTCAGGCAAATCATCTAACTCACGCTGCAATTTATAACTTAACTTCTTTGGTTTTCTTTCCTCTTCCTTAACAGCAGATGATGTAGCACCATGCACATCTTCTCCTGAAGGAGCATCGGCTTCTAAAAGCTGTTTGCCCCGACGCGCCCAGTCTTTATAGCCACCCACATACTCCTGCACACTCCCGTTTTCCTCAAAAACAAGTGTACTGGTCACAACATTATCTAAAAAGTCACGATCGTGACTAACCAATATTAGAGTTCCAGTGTATTCAACCAAACGTTGCTCGAGCACTTCCAACATTTCTACATCTAAATCGTTAGTAGGTTCATCTAAAACTAAAAGATTAGCAGGCTTAGTAAACAGTTTTGCCAATATTACTCTATTGCGCTCGCCACCCGACAATGCTTTTACCGGTGTCATCGCGCGTTTAGGGCTAAACAAAAAGTTTTTCAAATAGCCAATCACATGGCGCTGTTTACCATGCAAGGTTAAATAGTCTTTACCTTCACCAATATTCTCTGCAATGGTTTTATTTAATTCTAAGTCCTGTCTAAGCTGATCAAAATAGGCAATTTCCAAATTCGTCCCAAGCTTAACCGTTCCCTTGTCTGGAACAATTTCACCTAGAAGAATCCTTAACAAGGTGCTCTTACCGACACCATTGTTTCCAATTAAACCAATTCGATCCCCACGTTGCACTTTAAGTGAAAAATCTTTAATTAACGTTCTGTCGCCATATCCATGTGTAACATTACGCACAGCGATAACTTTCCGACCAGATTTTTCTGCCGTTTCAAGATGAACACGCGCCGAACTTTCACGTTTAATCCTCTTGCCACGTTCTTCACGCATGGCTTTAAGCGCTCTAACTCGTCCTTCATTGCGAGTTCTCCTAGCTTTTATTCCTTGACGTATCCAAACTTCTTCTTGGGCAAGTTTTTTGTCGAATAATTTGTTACTGTTTTCCTCTTCTTCTAGAGCCTTCTCTTTTAACTTAAGGTAATTATTATAATTACCTGGCCAGCTAATTAACTTACCTCGATCAATCTCAACAATACGTGTCGCAAGTTTTTGCAAAAAAGTTCGATCGTGAGTAATAAAAATTACACTACCCTGATAACCACGCACATGATGTTCCAGCCATTCAATCGTGCTGATATCTAAATGGTTAGTGGGTTCATCCAGCAAAAGTAGTTCTGGCTGTGACACTAGAGCTTTACCTAGCGCTACACGTCGGCGCCAACCACCTGACAATTCACTTAGCTTTTGTTCACCGGGTAATTGCAACTGCGTCATGATGGTTTCAATGCGTTGCGCAACTTGCCAACCACCACACGCATCAATTAGCTGTTGCAGCTCATGTAATTCGTGCAATCCACGGTCGTCTAAATCTTGTTTGGATAAAGCATTGTATTGATCAATTATCTTTTGTTGTTCAGCTAGCCCATGCAGAACTACATCTTTAACAAGCTCTTCCGAACTTTCTAATAAATTCTGCTCGAGCGTGCTGATACGAAGATTACCTTTCCATTGAACCTCACCATGATCAGGCTGCAATTCGTTAGCGATCATCTTCAGCATCGATGACTTGCCCGCCCCATTTCGACCAATCAGGCATACGCGCTCTTTCGCTTCTATGGCAAAGTTTGCATCCACTAATAGTGGTGTATCGCCGAACTCGAGCGACACCTCATCAAATCGAACTAAGGTCATATTTATTTATCTAATAATAGTGTGGAATAGCTTATATAAATCAACGATATATGCGATATACAGAGAGTAGTAAGCAAGCCCTAATATGAGTAATATATATGAAAAGAAATCAATCGAATTTCGCTATATAGATAATGGAGCACCACAATGAAATTTAAAACCTGCATAGCCACCCTTCTCGTAACATTTATTTTAGTTGCGTGTTCTGCTGAGACACCAGATACCACAACAGCCCCTACAGCAAAATCCTTATATGACAGAATTGGCGGCAGAGAAAAAGTTAAAGCCATTGTAGAAGATATATGGAACAACCATAGCCAAAACCCCATTGTAAAAGATCGTTTTGCAGCCAGCGACCCTGCTTATGTTAAGAAAAGGGTATTTGAAATCTTTGCTGCAGCAACCGGAGCAACAGATGTTGAGTATAAAGGCATGGACATGAAATCAGCACATAAAGGTATGAACATTAATGAAATGGAATTTAATGCTGTAGTAGACGATGTTTTAGCAGCATGTGAAATGCATAAAGTTGCTCAACAAGAGCGCAACGAAGTACTCGCCATTTTGTGGTCAGTGCGTAAAGATATCGTTAACTCACATATCATTACAGACACTCTTGTTAACTAAAATTTAACTGCAATATTTCCATATCACCTCGCAATAGCAGCGGGGTGATATTTTCATAAAACTAATTTTTCTTATTAGGCTTCCAGCCTTTTTCATTTTTTATACAACACTACTTCAGCTGGCTCACCATTGTCATGGAACCAAGAATCGATAATATATTTTTGATTGGTTTTATTATCAATAATTAAAACAGCTGTATGCGGATACCCCGACCTAAAACCTCCTCAGCTACTTAATCCATACACCTCATGCCAATTTAATTTTTGCTCTTGTTGCAAAACTCTTAAATACAGCAATGTATTTGCAGACTCATCTACACAATCCATTTGTTCGCTTTGAGCATTGCTTGGATTGAAGTAGACATTAAACGTCCCGCCAATATCACTATGAGTGTTATTCTTAGGGCCCACAATAGATTCTATATGTCCGATAGCAATTGAAAACAACTCTCTTTCTTTAGCAGCAGACGCAGAAGGGATTTTAAAAATAGAGACCACACTCTCCCATTGCCCTGTAGTTAGTGACACGTCCGTTATTTCTGAATAACCATACCCAGAACAAATAGGAAGGCTGTTTAAATCGAATATAGTTTCAGTGTTATTTATTTTATTAACGTGCAATCTTTTTCTTTCTGACACATCGGGCAAACCCTGCGCATAGACACCGATAGAGCCCAATGCCAAAAATTAATTATTTCTTTGAGCTCTGAAGATGCATTAACTGCTTCTAGTTCTAGCTCTGGCAACATAGCTTCTATAGAACGCAAAGTCCGAGCTAATTTTTTATATTTGAATTCTGCTCAGACACTTAAACACCAAGCAATATTTTTGTGTAACAGATCATGAATACAATTATATAAGTAGGCATAAAAAAACCCCCAGCACTAAAAGTACTGAGGGTTTAATTTGATGCCTGGCAATGTCCTACTCTCGCATGGGGAGACCCCAGACTACCATCGGCGATACGCCGTTTCACTTCCGAGTTCGAGATGGGATCGGGTGGTACCAACGCTCTTTGGTCACCAGGCAAACTGGTTGAACTTATTGAAATTTACTTTCAGTAAGTTCGAATTTTGGATTGTAACTAGGTTTCAAGTTTAGACTTGTCTAGCCAAGAAATCATTCTTGGACTTGGACTTTATTCAATAACTACTCAATTCGCTTGAGTGTTATATGGTCAAGTCGCACGGGCAATTAGTACTGGTTAGCTTCACGCATTACTGCGCTTCTACACCCAGCCTATCAACCTTGTAGTCTTCAAGGGCCCTTCAGGGGAATTAAATTCCCAGTGAGATCTCATCTTGGGAGAGGCTTCCCGCTTAGATGCTTTCAGCGGTTATCCCTTCCGAACATAGCTACCCGGCAATGCCACTGGCGTGACAACCGGAACACCAGAGGTTCGTCCACTCCGGTCCTCTCGTACTAGGAGCAGCTTCCCT
>CAYXVH010000291.1:0-21074 GCA_964468615.1 uncultured Thiotrichales bacterium
TGCGATGCGTTATACCGAATCGCGATTGACTAAATACGCAAAAACATTATTGCAGGAGCTTGAGCAAGGAACTACAGCATGGGTGCCTAATTACAATGCTGAGTTAAATGAACCAACAATTCTACCAGCTCGCTTACCAAACATTTTATTGAATGGCGGCATGGGGATTGCGGTGGGTATGTCTACGGATATTCCTCCACACAATATTAACGAGGTGGTGGGCGCTTGTATTCATTTGTTAGATAACCCTAAAGCGACAGTTAAAGACCTATGCAAATTTGTTAAAGGGCCGGATTATCCTACCGATGCTGAAATCATTTCTGATCCAAAAGATATTAGAGAGATTTATGAAACGGGCAATGGGTCTGTTCGCATGCGCGCGGTATATCAGAAAGAAGAAACGGATATTGTAATAACTGCTTTGCCGCATCAAGTCTCTGGCGCAAAAGTGTTAGAACAAATTGCCCAACAAATGCAGGCAAAAAAGCTACCGATGGTGCAAGACTTGCGTGATGAGTCTGATCATGAAAATCCAATCCGAATAATTATCTCACCACGTAGTAATCGCATTGATATCGATGATTTGATGTCGCACCTTTTTGTAACGACAGATCTTGAGCGTAATTATCGTGCTAATTTGAATGTAATTGGTATTGATGGTCGGCCAAAAGTTAAAAACCTGCAAGAAATCCTAAAAGAATGGCTAATTTTTAGAACAGAAACCGTAACGAAAAGGCTGCAGTGGCGTTTAGATAAAGTTGCCAAGCGTTTGCATGAATTAGAAGGATTATTGGTTGCGTATCTGAATATTGATGCGGTAATCAAGATTATTCGTGCTGAAGATGATCCTAAAGCTAAATTAATTGCAAAGTTCAAGCTCAGCGACGAGCAAGCTGAATTTATACTAAATTTAAAATTGCGTAATTTGGCAAAGATTGAAGAGATAAAAATTAAAGCAGAGCAAAAAGAATTAAACGATGAGCGTAAATCGCTTGAGCAAACATTAGGTTCTAGTGCGCGACTGAAAACGTTAGTTAAAAAGGAACTTAAACAAGATGCTGAAGAGTTTGGGGATGGCCGTAGATCTAAACTAGTTAAGCGTGAAACCGCAACCGCTATTGATGAGTCTAGGTTGGTTGCTTCTGAGCCGATTACGGTGGTTTTGTCACAAAAGGGCTGGGTACGTGCCGCTAAAAGTACTGAAGTTGATGCTCGCGAGCTTAACTATAAGTCTGGAGATGCCTATCAGGCTCATGCATATGGAAAATCGAATCAAAACGCTATGTTTTTTGATTCAAGGGGGCGATGTTATTCATTGCCTGCACATACATTGCCTTCTGCACGAGGGCAAGGCGAGCCCTTGAGTGGTAAGTTAAAGCCTGCAGATGGTGCGGTGTTTGTAGGGGTAATGATGGGTGATCCATCAGACTTGTACTTGATATCAAGTAGTGCAGGCTATGGGTTCGTCGGTAAGCTCGAAGATATGTTTACCCGTAATCGTGCAGGCAAAGCTTTGTTGTCTGTTCCTAAAGGAGCACAAGCATTAGCGCCGGTTAGAGTGCGAAATTTGGAAGAAGACTGGGTGATTTCTATTGGCTCAGAGGGGAATATGCTGGTTATTCCATTGAGTGAAGTGCCGATTTTGCCAAAAGGCAAAGGCAATAAAATTATCAATATACCGAGCAAGAAGGTTGCTACTGGCGATGAGTCTATGCGAGCCATTGCACTGGTTCAGGATGGCGAAGCGATAACTCTGTATTCAGGTAAGCGTACCAAAAAAATGAAAGGTGAGGAAATTGACACTTTTGAAGGTGAACGTGGTCAAAGAGGTTTGAAACTTTCTCAAGGGTATAGAAATATTGATGCCATAGAGGTGCATTTTGAGGGTGATCAAGAGTAAAGTTTTTAACTAGATGTTGTTTGAACAACGTAAAATATTTTAGAGATAGTTTTCTATCGTTTCATGAGGATTTATTGATGGCTACACGAATATTTTTATTGATAGCTACAAACTTTGCGGTTGTGGTAGTGCTAGGAATTGCAGCACAAGTTTTTGGGCTAGATAAAATTCTTGCTCAAAATGGAATGACTGGGCAGCTAACAGGTTTATTTATCATGTCACTGCTTATAGGTTTTGGTGGTTCATTTATATCTTTGGCAATATCTAAGTGGATGGCAAAGCGATCTATGGGTGTGCAGATGATTGAGCAACCTGCGAATGACACGGAGCAATGGTTAGTAGATACTGTTCAACGTCAAGCGGAGCAAGCTAACATTGGTATGCCTGAGGTAGGAATATTTGACACCCCTGAAATGAATGCCTTTGCTACGGGTATGCGACGTAATAATGCGATGGTTGCAGTCAGTACTGGCTTATTAAATGCGATGAGCCGAGATGAAGCAGAAGCTGTTATGGCGCATGAGATTAGTCATGTTGCAAATGGGGATATGATCACCATGGGTCTTATACAAGGAGTATTGAATACTTTTGTAATTTTCTTGTCACGTATAGTCGGCATTCTAGTTGATAAAGTTGTATTTAAATCTAGAAGTGGATTTGGTCCTGGGTATTTTATTGTCAGTATCATTGCGCAAATTGTTTTAGGAGTATTGGCTTCTATGATTGCGAGTTGGTATTCGCGTAGACGTGAATTTCGAGCCGATGCAGGTGGCGCAGACTTAGCGGGAAGAGGAAAAATGGCTGCAGCATTAGAGCGTTTAAGAGCTCAGCATCAACCAGAAGAATTACCAGGTCAGCTCGCAGCATTTGGTATTTCTGGTGGAATGAAAGAGGGATTTAGAAAATTATTTAGTACTCATCCGCCACTTGAGGATCGTATTGCGGCTCTTAGGAATCATTAATGGAAAATCATTAAGCTAGCAATATAGAATTATTGCTGTTGTTTTGTTGAGTTTATTGTATGGAGTAAGAAAAACTTACAATGAGAAGTCGTAATTTGGATGTTCGCTAGGCGGTTGTAAGAAATTACCTTGAGTATAGTTAATTCCCAAACTCCATAAAATAGATAGAGTATCCGCATCTTCAATGAATTGAGCGATAACTTTTGTGCCCATCGGTTTTAGTGCTTCTGCAATTTCACGAATAGCATTTTGGTTTTCTTGATTATCACTTACTCCAGACATCAAGCTGTGACAGATTTTCACATAGTTCGCAGGAATCGCTTTAAGAATTTTCGCTGGATTGTCGCCTGCGCCAAAAGCATCAATTGCTATTTCTGACTTCAGTTCTTGCAAAGCGCTAACTAATATTTTTGATTCTTTGAAATTTGATATTAATACTTGCTCTTTTATTTCAAAACAAACAAAACTAGGTGAAATATTATTTGTTTTAAATTGAGCTTCTAACCAGCCAGGAAGATCTTTATCAAGAATTGAGTTTGAGCTCAATTTGATAAATAAACGCATATCTGCGCCTTTAGTACGTAATTCTGATAATTTTTTCAACGCATTTAAAATGATCCAGCGGTCCAGCATTTTGCCAAAGCCGGTGCGCTCAATACGCATAACAAATTCACTAGCAGGAACGAGTTCATTATCTTTATTATGAAGTGCAGTATAAATCTGGTAACGCTCACCTGGTTCACCATGCAAGCTAATAATGGGTTGATATAGTAGAGCGAGTCGGTTTTCTTTTACTGCTTCACGTAATTTAAGCGTCCAGCGTTCATCTTTTTCATGCTCACCCATTTGCGCATCGTCAGGCGTGTAGATAACCATTTCATTTGCGTCATTTTCCCATGCTTCGTCGCAGCAGTTTTTGGCTTTATTTAAAATATCAGGAACATCGGATGTGAATTGGTCAATCTTCACTGCACCTACGGCTGGTTTGATGGAGATATAATCACTACCTGAGGTGGTCATTAACTCACCTAAGCTTTGAATTACGTTGGCACCAAAAGCCATTAAGAATTTAGTATCTATGTTTGAGGTGAGTACACCAAATGATTCTTCAGTTAATTTGGAAAGTGTTTCGTTTTCAGTGCAACACTTGCGAAGCGAGCTGGCTACATTACTGCTAACTTTGTCAATTGCAGCAATGCCAAATTTATCCTTAATGTCATTGAAATTGGCGATATCAATTTGGATAAAAGCTTGCGAAACCTTGCCTTGATTGGCCGCATTCGCTGCTTCATCAAGTTGATCCATAATTGATCTACGATGGTAGAAACCAGTATGTACATCGCGTTCGCTAAGATAACTCAGTTGTTCTTCTAACTCTTTGGTGTCACCGCCACCTTCGGCACTTTGAATAACAATTTGAATGCATTCTTCGCCGGATACGCTTACCGAATTGAAACTAAATTTAGCAGAAAAAGTTTCGTCGCTTTCTTTTCTAAATGTAAGATTTGTTTCGCCAGCTTCTTTTAATTTGGAAAACTTTTTGAGTAAATCTTTCATAGCTGCTTGGTCGTCAGGTGCGACCAAATCCATGATGGACAAACCATATAGTTCTTCACTATTGCTGTAGCCGAATTTTTCTAAATATTTTTCATTTGCATAGGTATGCATGCCTTCATGCAGGTAACATATTGCATCGCGTGAACTTTCCATGAGTTTCTGGCAGCGATTTTCAAGCTCATTACAGTTTTCGACAACTTCTTTTAGTTCCTGAATATGAAATTGAGTTTTAGCAGTATTGCTTACAACAAGATTTAGGTGTTCTGTGTTATTTTTGTTTACTAAAGTTGTGGCGCCTTGTTGCATATACGCGACAGGGTCCAGCTCCGAAGATTTAGTTAAGGCAATAATGGGTATCTCGGGTGCGCGTCCATTAATAGTAGAGACAGTTTGTTCTAGGCTTACTTCGTTATCTTCGAGAGCATGCAGAATAATATGCGGCTGAGCTTCACTTAGCAGGGTGGATAAATCATCCGCATCTTGCGCAATTCGCGAGCGTACAGCAATCCCCGATGTTTTTATGGAACTAACCATTTCTTCAACATCATTAGGACTGCTGTCAACGAATATGAGTTGCAGCGGGTGATTCATAATTTCTCGAGTATTCCGTACTTTAGATGGTTTTTTGATGCCAATTGATATTTTGGCAAGTAGTGCAGGCTATGCAATAGGTAGACGACGATGCCTTTATTTACACTTCTGAACGGTATTGGACTGCGTTGAAATGAGTAAATTACTTGATATTTCAGGTACTTCAAGAAATTAATCATATTTTAATCTTGCTTACCATTCGGCAGTGCTGGTGTCTCACTGTAGGAGAATCGCGCAAAAGAGATGGTCTGTTCTAACAGATGTTGAAAGACTATATTTTGTGTTTTTCTGCCAGTTTGTAGTACTAAATGGTCGCCAGTATTAACTGCATTCGGTGGCGTGATGATGGTTTTGCTAACGCCACTAGCCGTGTTTTTGATAACTTGCAGAACATAATCTAGCTCAGTAGGTCTATCGGAAGTATGGTGAGCATCTATAACTTTCATTACTTCAATGGAACCATGCAGGGTTTCCATGCCAATTTTTACACCTTGCTCTGATAAAGATTGCATCCAACGAATTACACCTAAACGCCACTCGTCATTTGGTTTGTCTTCAAGCCGAATTAAAATGATATCGCCCACTTGGGATTGGTAGTCTGAAGTATTGTTGGAGTTTAGACAGTAACCGCCTTTGCTCGCATTGCTAATATCCCAAGTTTGTACGGCAGGGTTCAGGGTAATTTTTGAGTTCTTTTCTGGCTTGCTCTGAGTAGTCTTCTGTTCTTGTTGCTCTGAAACTATATTGCCGCGACTTATCCAATCCCAGGCATTCGAGCTTGAGACAAGATAATTTTCTTCATCTTCATTATGGTTGTCATTAAAATATGTAGCTATCCGAGAATTATCGACGGGTAATAATTCTAAGTTGCGCTTATTGTCTTCAGGATCTGCTGCGTCTTTAGTAACGCTATGCCCAGTTTGTAGAATATCAATTGCATCACGCATACCCATTACTACATGTAAACTACCTTTGGTGGGAATTGCTCGCTTAGATGCTCGAATAGGTTTGCTAGTTAATTTTTTCAGTAAACGTTTGGATAAAGATTTACTAAAATCATTTGGCAAATACTTTGATTCATTTTCATCGCTATGATTAGAGCTAGTTGCTTCATTTAGTTTATTCACTAGTTTCGTTGCATTGATATAACGGTTCTTTGAAGATATCGGAATTTCCTCGTCAGGCATTAGGCGTACAGGTTTACGAAGGGCAAGGTTGATATAAAACGTATACTCTCGATCTGTAGGAAAATCATCTGTTAAGTCTGCAATTTGGCTTGCCTTGCTTAGGTAAGCTGCTATTTTCCCAGCTTCGCCATGCCCGTATGTATGTAAATTTGAAAGTGATAAAAGACATGCATGGGTAAATAAATTTTTAGGAGAAGATTTTGGGCTAATTAGGTCAATTTCATTTTTAGTTTGCAGGTCTATTAGGTCGAAGTGTTCTGCAATACCATATAGTTGACATAAATCTTGCCAAAAACTTTGCGGCGGTTCGGAATAAACTTGAGCTAGTGTTATATATTGTTCTAGTTGGTAATACATTGCATGATGTACGCAGGTAACTAGTTTTTTACTACTGAGGTGATTGTCTCGGTTTACGGTTTCTTGAATAATTATTTTATAAGCAACCGCTAGCTCGTTGAGAATATTTTGCTGGAGTTTTAAAACTTCGGTGGCTTTCTTTGATAATGGAAATGGCTGAGATAATAAATATTTTCGTTGGCTTTTAAGAAAGTCATGTGCAACTGGGCGAATAATTTCAATCGCTACTAGTCTTTGTTTTGTAGTATGTGCCTGACGATTAGAGCGTTTTAATCCATTATAGAACTGCTGCACAGCAAAATCTTGATCTACATAGGGTAAGTTTTTTAGCCACTTGCGTAATTCGCGAGGTAGCAATGAAAATTTATTCGCAGCCATTGGATCTTGGCTGGGCATGGAGATGTGTGTATCGAGAAGCATAATTCCTTACATAAACAATGATTTAGCAACTGCTAATTTAAGCAAATAAATTCTATATAAGTGTATAGATTTTTAGGCTTGCGCTGTGGAAGTAGCCCTGCGACTTATCTCTAAATCCTGTGGGTTTGTCCGGAAAAATGTCTGATTAGAGTGTTCGCTATTTTGAAGTGTGACGGTGTTGGCATATTAGGCGACGAGTCATAGTTATTAGATATATGCCGCTTCAGTAGCTTATTAAGCTTTTGGACTGCTCTCCTGGAATTTCCATGACTAATTTAGGAACTAGATAGCCAGGTAACTGCTTGGTGATTTCTCGCATGAGCTTGCGAGCATTTTCTTTGCATACATCAAAATGTGCTGCACCATCAACTTTATCTAGGAGGTGCAAGTAATAAGGAAGAACGCCAGCATTAAATAATGCTTCACTTAAATTGACTAGGCTTGATGATTGATCATTTATGTTTTGTAGCAACACGCTTTGGTTTAATAATGTGCAGTTTATGTTTTTTAACTTTTGCAAATTTGTGTATAGAGGGGTGTTAATTTCTTGCGCATGATTTATATGCAATACCATAATAATTTTTAGTCGAGAATTGCTTATCCAATTTAATAGCTCATCATTAATACGGTTCGGTATAACTACTGGTAGGCGGGTATGAATGCGTAATCTTTGTATATGCTCGATAGACTCTAGTTTTGAAACGAGTTTCGCCAATTCTAAGTCATCAAGTACTAATGGGTCACCACCACTTAGAATTACTTCTGTAATGCTGTGGTCCAGTTGAAGTTCGTGCACAGCCTGTGTCCAGTTATCATGGCGTGGATTTTGTGCTGAGTAAGGAAAGTGTCTGCGAAAACAGTATCTGCAATGTATAGCGCAACGACTGGTGGCTAGTAATAAAGCACGGCCATTATATTTTTGTAGCAAGCCGGGCGTTTTGATGCTTTGTAAATCGCCAACTGGATCTTTTAAGTATCCCTCTATGTGAACTTCTTCATGACTGGTGGGTAAGACTTGCAATAATAAAGGGTCATTGGGGTTGGATTGTTGCATACGTTCTACATAACTCATTGGAACTCTTATTTGAAATTGTTTATTTGCTTGAGTGCTAATTGGCAACTGTTCAATATTTAATCCTAATGTTTGGCATAGTTGCTCAATGTTTGTGATGGATGTTTTGTATTCTAGCTGCCAATTAGAAAGTGACTTTGTTGTTAAAGTTGATTCAATTGTGATTTTAGAATCTTGTTCATCGTTAGGGCTTGAACAATCTCGTGTTAGACTATGGGTATTCGATGAACTCATAAAGTTTCGTGTTTTTGATTATGGCAAACTACAATAGTAATGAATTTCGGGCAGGCTTGAAGTTAATTTTAGATGGCGACCCTTACAATATAGTTGAAAATGAATTTGTTAAGCCTGGTAAAGGGCAGGCTTTTAATCGGGTTAAGCTTCGCAATCTCAAAACCGGTCGGGTAGTGGATCGCACCTTTAAATCTGGAGAATCAGTTGAAGCTGCAGATGTGATGGATACGGACATGCAATATCTTTACAGCGATGGTGAGGAGTGGCATTTCATGGAGCCCCAGTCATTTGAGCAATTTGCAATGTCTAAGGAAGCTATTGGTGATGCTGCGCAATGGCTAAAAGGACAAGAAGATTGTGTTGTTACCCTGCTCGATGGCATTCCTTTGTCTGTAGCGGTGCCTAATTTTGTGGAATTGCAGGTTACCCAAACAGATCCTGGCTTGCGTGGTGATACGGCTCAAGGCGGTACCAAACCCGCGACCTTAGAAACAGGTGCAGTTGTGAAAGTGCCTTTGTTTGTTGAAGAAAGTGAAGTCTTGCGCATCGATACGAGAAACGGAGAGTATGTGTCTCGCGTGAAAGACTAAATATGCGAAGCCCTACTTCGTTCAGTCTAATTTAGACGTTTTGATCTTCAGTAAAGCGCAATATTCTTAAATGAGTTGGGAGCCTCAAGTAACTCTAAATGCGCTAAACATGCGTGCCGAAGTTAATGCACAAATTCGTACATTTTTCCAAACACGGAATGTCGTCGAAGTAGAAACCCCAATCCTCAATCGCTATGCAGTAACGGATTTGCATATCGATAGTATTGCTACTGAAAATTCTAGATACATGCATACCTCGCCTGAATATGCGATGAAAAGATTACTGGCTTTTCATAAGTGTGATATTTATCAGTTATGCAAAGTGTTTCGTGCGAATGAAAGTGGCAGGCATCATAGTAATGAGTTCACAATGCTTGAATGGTATCGCGTTGCTTGGACGTATAAAGACTTAATGAAAGAAGTTGCTGAAATAATTGCTACTTTAGTTAGCGATTATATTGAGCCGCTTGATGTCGCATATATTAGCTATCAGCAAATTTTCAAAAAATATGCAGGTATTGATATTCAAACTGCAAATCAAGCAGATTTTTTACAGATATGTGGAGATCATTCGATTAAATTGAACTCCGCACTAAATACTGATCAATTCCAAGATCTTGTTCTTGATCAAATCATTATTCCTAAGCTGGAAAAACGACGTATGACATTTGTATTCGACTTTCCTGCTGAGCAGGCAGCATTAGCAAAATTAAATGATCAAAATTGTGCCGAAAGATTTGAGTTGTATTTTGGTGGAGTAGAATTAGCCAATGGATTTCAGGAGCTAACGGATGCGCAAAAGCAATTGTCACGTTTTGAAGAAGATAATCGCCAACGATTATTAGCCAATAAAAAAGCCATGGAGATCGATGCGGAATTTATTGCGGCATTAGAATACGGGTTGCCTGAAAGTGCGGGTGTTGCGATAGGAATTGATAGACTATTGATGGTAATGCTGGGTACAAAGGATATTAAAAATGTTTCGACTTTCTCTTTAGATTAGCTAATTACTTCTCCTAGAGTTTGACCCATTTGCACGACTTGCTGTATTTGTAAGTTGTTGTGCCATTCTACTTTGCTTGCTTCAAATGCGATGATAGCTGTCGAGCCCATGTTAAAAATACCGAGTTCGTCGCCTTTCTTTAGCTTAATGTTGCTATATGTTTTTCTAACAATTTTTTTACCATGTGGTGGAGTTACTAATCCTTCCCATGCCATCTCTATTGCTGCAACATTCACTGCGCCAACCATCACTACCGCCATGTAGCCAATTTCTGTTTTGAAAATAGAAACTACACGTTCATTTCTACTGTATAAGCCTTTAACCACTTCAATCGAATAAGGCGCGACACTAAATAATCGGCCTGGTACATAAATCATTTCAACTAATTCACCATCGAAAGGCATGTGTACACGGTGATAGTTTCTTGGTGATAAATAAATTGTCGCAAAACTACCGCTTTCACATAGTGTGCCGTATTCATTTTCGCCACCAAGTAGTTGTGACATAGAGAAGTCTTGTCCCTTGGCCTGGATGGCTTGTCTATCTTGATATTCAGTAATTTGGCTAATGCACCCATCTGCAGGGCAGGCAATAGAATTTGCATTAGCATCGATAGGACGTGAGCCTGCTACTAATTTGCGGGTAAAAAATTGGTTAAAACTAATGTAATTTTCTGCTGATTGATGCTCGGATTCGCTCATGTCTACATCGAATGCACGTATAAAAAGTCGAATTGCAGGATTTTTTAACGGTGTTTGTAAGCGTGTTAGCCAAAAGGTAAAGCGAGATACAAAATGATGGGGGAATAGTTGGAATAAAAATCCTTTGGTTTGTTTCCACATAAATATATAAAACTAACTTTTGTTTTTTTCGTAGAGTGCGCTAATAACTTTAAAATCATCTGCGATTACTTTTGCGTCATGCGGTGTGCCAAACAAAGCAACCATTTTGCCATCAGGTGCGGTGACAAAAATATGTGCGCTATGGTCAACTAAATAGTTTTTCGAAGAATTATCAGCGATAGCATATAGTGCTCCAAGTGACTGGGTTAGGGTGTCAATTTCTTCTTTACTGCCCGTTAATCCAACCATGTCGCGACTAAAATGTTCAACATATTCTTTTAATGTCTCTGGCTGATCACGTTTAGGGTCCACTGATATAAAAATGTTGCGGGGCACATAGCTGAAGTCTTCTAACTCACTTGCCACTTGATCAAGAACACTAAGTGTTAGTGGGCAAACATCTGGGCAATTGGTGAAGCCAAAAAAAATCATATTCCAAGATCCAATTAAATCTTGGTTGCTAAAGGTTGTGTTTAAATGATTGGTCAGCGAAAAATTTGGTAGCTGACGAGGATTGTTATGTAGGCTAGTAGCCTTGTGTAAATTATCAGCACTTATGGAGTTTAATTGTGCGTTCTGATAACTGTAAAAGAGTATGCCAATTGCAAATGCTGCAATGGCGGCAAGCAAAATATTTAAACTACTGCCATGCTGAAATGAGTTTTTGCGCATCAAGACTTGGTTCATATGGATATTATTTCATAGCCAAAATTTGTGTATACCAAGCAGAATAGATAGTGATCAGATTTGTAATCAATCAGTATGCTGCTATTCCTTACACTGATAAGTTACAATTCGAGAATGTCTGGTAATTCTATAGGTAAATTATTCACCGTTAGCTCCTTTGGCGAAAGCCATGGCAAAGCAATTGGTTGTATTGTAGACGGCTGCCCCCCGGGTTTGGCTTTGAGTGAGAAGGACCTGCAAAATGACTTAGAGCGTCGCAGGCCAGGCAGGTCTCGTCACACCACGCAACGGCGCGAACCCGATCAAGTTGAGATTCTCTCAGGAACGTTTGAGGGTAAAACGACGGGCGCTCCAATTGGTTTGATTATTTACAACCAGGATGCACGTTCGAAAGATTATTCCGAAATTATGGATAAATTTCGACCAGGCCACGCGGATTACACTTATTTGAAAAAATATGGCTTGCGAGACTACCGTGGTGGTGGACGTTCATCTGCAAGAGAGACTGCAATGCGTGTCGCGGCGGGTGGCATTGCGCGTAAATATTTAAATGAAAACTACGGAATAAAAATTCAAGCCTACCTTGCTCAACTTGGTGAGATGGTTATCGAGCATAAAGACTGGGCAGTGGTAGAGGATAATCCATTTTTTTGCCCGGATGAAACTAAAGTTGCTGAGTTAGAAGTCTATATGGATGACTTGCGCAAACAGGGTGACTCGGTTGGTGCGCGAGTAAATGTTGTAGCCAGTGGAATGCCAGTCGGTTTGGGTGAGCCTATCTTTGATCGACTTGATTCAGATATCGCGCACGCAATTGTGAGTATTAATGCGGTTAAGGGTGTTGAAATTGGCGCAGGTTTTAATAGTGTTGCGCAAAAAGGTTCGCAACACCGTGATGAAATCACGCCGCAAGGTTTTGTGACTAACCATGCGGGTGGGACGTTAGGTGGAATTTCTTCGGGTCAGGATATTTTAGCCAGTGTTGCGTTTAAACCTACATCAAGTATTCGCATCCCAGGTAAAACAGTGGATAAAGCTGGTAAGCAAACCGAAATCATTACTAAAGGCAGGCACGATCCTTGTGTAGGAATTCGCGGTGTTCCAATTGTAGAAGCAATGTTGGCGTTGGTGTTAATGGATCATGTGTTGCGTCATCGTGCGCAAAATACAGATGTGACTACTTCAACACCTGATATACCCGCATCCATTTAAACATTGTAGCTTTATTCAAGTCTTCACTAAACTATGTTTGTTAAGCAGAAAACTTCTGCAGAGCATCAATCGCTCGCGGGGTTTTATTTTTTCTATTTCGCAAGCATCGGCGCATTTCTTCCGTACTGGAATTTATATTTAAAGCATCTCGAATTTTCAGCACGGCAAATCGGTGAATTATCTGCGGTTCTCTTGGCGACAAAAATTTTTGCGCCTTATATTTGGGGTTGGGTTGCGGATCACACTGGCAAGCGTTTATCCGCAATTCGCTTAGCATCGTTTATAGGCATGATTATTTTTGCTGCAGCGTTAGTGCTTAAAGGCTATTGGCCGCTACTGATTGTTTTGGCGGGCTATAGTTTTTTTTGGAATGCAACGCTTCCTCAGTTTGAGGCCGCTACTATGAATAACTTAGGCGACAGTAAGCACCTATATAGCCGTATTCGTTTATGGGGATCGGTTGGTTTTATTGTTACTGCTTCGCTGCTTGCACCCGTGTTAGAGAAATTTGGCATTCAGCATTTGCCTTGGATCATTCTAGTTATCTTATTATTTACCTGGGTGAATACCTTGCTAGTTAATGAGAATCCGCCAAGTTTGCAAAATATTGCGTCCTACTCGATGTTGAAAACCTGTTTGCAGCCACAAGTATTCGCGCTGTTATTAGCGTGCTTTCTAATCCAAGCTAGCCATGGTCCTTACTACACCTTCTTTAGTATATATGCGGAAGATAATGGTTATTCTAGAACGTTAATTGGGCAGTTGTGGTCGCTGGGAGTGCTGGCTGAGGTGGTCGTGTTCTACTACATGTATCGTTGGTTGCCCCGGTTTGGGGCAAAATTGTTGCTAGTAGTCGCGATGATGCTTACTGTGATTCGTTGGTGGTTAATTGCCTACTATGTGGAGTATTTATCTATACTTTTATTTGCGCAATTATTACACGCAGCCTCATATGGGCTTTTCCATGCTTCAGCTATTCACCTTATAGATAAATACTTCTCGGGTAGTATCCAGGGTCGTGGCCAGGCGTTATTTGCAAGTATAAGTTTTGGTCTCGGCGGCTCGCTTGGTAGTCTGGTGAGCGGGTATACTTGGAATTCGATCGGGCCTTCCTATGTATATTTATTGGCGATGTGTATAGCTATGCTCGCCCTAATTCAGTACTTATGGATTGTGAAGCCTAGTTTAACTAAGGCTTAAATTGATACTGCTTATAGATTTTATTGAAGAAAATGCAAAATAAAACACTCTACGACAAAGTTTGGCAGAGCCATGTGGTGCATGAGCGCGACGATGGTATGAGCTTGCTTTATATCGACCGTCATTTAGTGCATGAAGTAACTTCGCCGCAAGCGTTTGAAGGATTACGCTTAGCGAAACGTGACTTATGGCGTAAAGATTCAATATTAGCAACGGTAGATCACAATATTCCCACTACGGATAGAAGTGCAGGTATTGATGATGTGATTTCTAAAACGCAAGTCGATACTTTAGATCAAAACTGTAAAGATTTTTCTTTGACGCAATTTTCTATGCTAGATATTCGACAAGGTATTGTGCATGTGATTGGCCCAGAGCAAGGTGCTTCTTTACCGGGTATGACTATTGTATGTGGCGATTCACATACTTCTACACACGGTGCATTAGGTGCGCTTGCATTTGGCATTGGTACATCAGAAGTGGAGCATGTTCTAGCGACACAATGTTTGTTGATGAAAAAATCTAAAAACATGTTGGTGCAAGTGAATGGTCAATGCAAAGCAGGGGTGACAGCAAAAGATATTGTCTTAG
This sequence comes from uncultured Thiotrichales bacterium, assembly GCA_964468615.1. Classification (GTDB taxonomy): domain Bacteria; phylum Pseudomonadota; class Gammaproteobacteria; order UBA4575; family UBA4575; genus JABDMD01. The sequence goes on from CAYXVH010000291.1 coordinate 14,406, forward strand.
CCATCATCGGTACTTTAGGAACCGCAGGCGCGAATGGGCACACGATTGAATTTGCTGGTAGTGCTATACGCGCATTATCAGTAGAAGGACGTATGACAGTTTGTAATATGTCGATTGAAGCAGGTGGACGTGCCGGCATGATTGCAGTGGATGATGCGACGATTGAATATGTTGCCGGGCGACCTTTTTCTCCAAAGGATAAAAATTGGGATTTAGCCGAAGTGCAATGGCGTACGTTGCATTCTGATGAAGGCGCCGACTTTGATTCTACTATTGAAATTGACGCGAGTGAGTTGCAGCCACAAGTTACCTGGGGAACCTCTCCAGAAATGGTGGTGGGAGTGGATGGTGCAATCCCGAATAATGTTACCGCTGACCAACAACGCGCACTGCAATATATGGATTTGCAGCCAGGTACCCGCATAGAAGAAATTAAATTGGATAAGGTTTTTATTGGATCATGCACAAATTCACGAATTGAAGATTTGCGTGAAGCAGCCAATGTCATTCAGCAAAGAAAACTAGCGGATAACATTAAATTAGCCATGGTGGTGCCGGGTTCAGGCTTAATTAAACAGCAAGCGGAACAGGAAGGCTTAGATAAAATCTTTAAGGCTGCAGGTTTTGAGTGGCGAGAACCTGGTTGTTCGATGTGTTTAGGGATGAATGCGGATCAGTTAGAACCAGGTGAGCGCTGTGCTTCGACCTCTAATCGAAATTTTGAAGGTCGACAGGGTAAAGGTGGTCGTACGCATTTAGTAAGTCCGGCAATGGCTGCTGCGGCTGCGGTGCATGGCCATTTTGTAAATGTAAGCAGAGGTTTGTGATGAAAGCGTTTACAGAAATTACTGCAGCCTTTTTGCCGCTTGATCGCAGCAATGTAGATACGGATGCGATTATTCCGCAACAATATCTAAAATCCGTTAAACGTACCGGCTTTGGTGTTAATCTTTTTGATAACTGGCGTTATCAAGATCCAGGTGTGCTTGGACAAGATCATAGTCAGCGACGTCTGCACGACGACTTTGTGTTAAATCAAAAACAGCATCAGGGCGCTAAAATTTTATTAGCGAGAGATAATTTTGGCTGCGGATCATCGCGGGAACACGCTGTGTGGTCAATTTTAGATTATGGTTTTGAGGTTGTTGTCGCACCAAGTTTTGCTGATATTTTTTGTAGCAATTGTTATAAAAATGGTTTGTTGCCAATATCTTTAAGTGCAAGCGAGGTTAATTATTTGTTTGAGCAAGTAAGTGCTGATTCAAACTACAAATGTAATATTAATTTGAATTCGCAAACCGTAACGGATGACAACAATAAGTTTTTTTCTTTTCAGATCGATGAGTTTAGAAAATATTGTCTAGTGAATGGCTTTGATGAAATTGATCTTACCTTGCAACATGCAGATAAGATTGAAGCCTACGAAAAACAATTAAAACAGACCAGTCCTTGGTTGTTTGCAGCAGAATAAAGCAGCAGAATTAAAAAGATGAGTAAAGTTTTATTATTACCTGGTGATGGCATAGGCCCAGAAGTTATTGCGCAAGCTAAAAAAATATTATTGCACTTGTGCCGTGAATACGGGCTTAAGGTAGAAATCGAAGAAGCTTTAATAGGTGGTAGTGCCTATGACGAGTGTAAAAGTCCTCTGCCTGATGAAACACTTAAGTTGGCAAATGAAAGTGATGCAGTATTATTAGGTGCAGTGGGTGGGCCAAAATATGATGAGGTTGAACGCGAATTACGTCCAGAGAAAGGCTTGTTGCGAATTCGAGCAGAATTAGATCTATTTGCAAATCTTCGTCCAGCTATACTATATAAATCGTTAGCGGGTGCATCTTCGCTCAAGCCTGAGTTAGTTGCCGATCTAGATATTATGATCGTGCGTGAGTTAACCGGCGGAATTTATTTCGGCGAACCGCGTGGAATTCGCACTATTGAGAGCGGTGTCCGTCAGGGATTTAATACTTTAGTGTATGACGAAAACGAGGTGGCACGAATTGCACATATTGCATTTCGTATTGCACAAAAACGTAACAGCAAGCTTTGCTCAGTAGATAAAGCTAATGTGTTAGAAGTATCAGAACTTTGGCGTGAAGTGGTAGAGAGCGTGCACGCAGAATATAAAGATGTGGCACTAAGCCATATGTATGTAGATAACGCTGCGATGCAGTTGGTGCGTGAGCCAAATCAATTTGATGTGGTGTTAACGGGAAACATGTTCGGCGATATACTTTCTGATGCGGCAGCGATGTTGACCGGATCGATTGGCATGCTGCCTTCGGCTTCATTGGATAGTAACGATAAAGGGATGTATGAGCCTATCCATGGATCTGCGCCAGATATCGCAGGTAAAAATATTGCTAATCCTTTAGCCACTATTCTATCGATCGCAATGATGTTGCGTTACAGTTTAAATGAAGTCGATCTTGCCGATAAAGTAGAGCAGGCTGTGCAACAGGTTATTGCTGAGGGTTTGCGTACAGCTGATATTGCAGATGGTAAATCTGTAATTGGTACCAATGAAATGGGCGACGCGGTAATTAGCGCATTATAAATTATTGGCTAAATAAATAATTACTAACGAAGCGCTGATTTATTTTGAGACGAGGCAAAAAATATCGAGAAGAGCGATGTGTATTACTTTTACATGAGCGAATTTGAGATTATTTTTTAACGAAGTAATCAGGATAAATCAGAGCTTCCCCAAAAAAGTAGATGAACTAAATAAATGAAGAAATATGATGTTGCGGTAATTGGAGCTACTGGTGCGGTAGGCGAGCAAATACTTTCTATACTCGCGCAAAGGAAATTCCCGGTAAATAATATTTATGCGGTAGCAAGTTCTCGTTCGGCTGGTAAAAAAGTTTCCTTTGGTGATGTTGAATTAGAAGTGCAGGACTTGGCTGAGTTTGATTTCTCACAAACTCAGATTGGTTTGTTTTCTCCTGGTGCCAGTGTTTCTAAAGAGTATGCGCCTAAAGCCGCTGCGCAAGGCTGTGTGGTAGTGGATAACACCTCACAGTTTCGTTATGACGATGATATTCCATTGGTGGTTCCAGAAGTAAATGCGCATCAAATCGCCAATTATAAAACTCGCGGTATCATTGCGAATCCAAATTGTTCCACTATACAAATGTTGGTGGCCTTAAAACCTCTGCATGATGCTGTGGGTATCGAGCGCATTAATGTAGCGACTTATCAAGCCGTATCGGGTACCGGTAAAGAGGCAATAAATGAGTTGGATCAGCAAAGCCGAAATATCATTAACAATATGCCGATTAAATGCGACGTTTATCCGAAACAGATTGCCTTCAATGCCTTGCCACATATAGATATGTTTATGGATAACGGCTACACCAAAGAAGAGATGAAAATGGTCTGGGAAACGCAAAAAATCATGGAAGACGACTCAATTCTGGTGAATCCTACAACTGTCCGTATTCCAGTGAAATATGGGCATTCCGAGGCGGTACATCTTGAGTTAAAAGAGAAGTTATCTGCTCAAAAAGCGCGCGATTTATTGGCAGCGGCCCCTGGGATAGTGGTCATGGATGAGCATAAAGATGGAGGTTACCCGACTGCGGTTACGGAGGGTGAAGGCACGGATCTTGTATACGTAGGGCGTATTCGTGAAGATATTTCCCATCCACGCGGTCTAAATATGTGGGTGGTCAGTGACAACCTTAGAAAAGGGGCTGCCTTGAATAGTATCCAGATCGCCGAAGTTTTGATAAAAAACCATATTTAATTTATAGTTGCCTAGTGAATTAATTCGATAACTCAAAGAATTTCTTAGAGTTTTTTGTTTTGCTGACATATAAAATACGAACAATCTTTCAAGCACACAACTCTATTAAGGTGGAGCACAAAAATGGTGCGTAAATCATCTATACATATTCTTCTTATTTCATTTTTACTACTAGTTCCTGGGCAATTGCTGTCATTGGGTTTGGGCGAAATTGAAGTTGATTCTGCACTGAATCAACCGCTAAACGCGCAAATCAATTTGATTTCAGCACGCGCAGATGAGTTAGAAGAAATGCGAGTTGAATTAGCTCCTGCAAACGTTTTCGATCGAGTTGGTGTTCCACGACCCTATTTTTTAACCCAGTTAAAATTTAAACCGGTTTCTTTGCCAGGCGGTGGTACTGCAATTCGTATCACTACTAAAGATCCTGTGCGTGAACCGTTTTTAACTTTCTTGGTAGAAGTTACATGGCCCAAAGGAAGATTGTTAAGAGAGTACACGGTATTACTTGATCCACCAGAGTTTGCTCAACAACAAGCACCGCAAATTGCAACTCCAGTAACCGCTCCTGCACCTCAAGAGCAAATTACACAAGCTGAGCCTGTAATAGCTCCGCAAGCTACAACTCAAGCGGAAGTAATTGTTGAACCAGAAGATGATATTGAAGCAGTTCGCGCACAAATGGATCGTGAATTAGGTATTGATGGTTCTGAACCGATCACAAGTGTTGAAGAAGATATTGTTGAGGCAACACCAGTGGTAGAGGAAGTTGTTGTCGAAGAAACTGTGACGATAGAACCTACAGCAGAACAACTAGAAGAAGCTGTGGCTGAAACCGTCGAAGAATCTCAGCCAGTTGCAGAAGTAGCGGATGATATTGTTGTACCAGAAAATGTTTCTGTTAGTGAACAGATGAATGAATCTGAACCGCAAGATCTTGAGTCTATTCGTGCACAAATGGATAAAACGCTTGGAATAGATGGTACTGAGCCGGTTGAAACTGCAGATAATTCAGATTCAGAAGTGATTGCTGAAGCTGACACTGGGATGCAAGCTTCATCAGCGAATGAGCATAATGTTGTGAGTGGAGATACTTTATTCAAAATTGCTAAGTCTGCTAGCGAACCAAGCTCTGTTTCAGTAAATCAGATGATGATTGCAATTCAACAGGCCAATCCGAATGCTTTCTCAAGAAACAATATAAATATACTTAAAAAAGGTGCAGTGTTGCGTATACCTGATGCAGGTGAAGCGCAGACTGTATCGACCACAGAGGCACGTCAAAAGATCTTACAGCAAAATGCATTGTGGAGAGAGTATCGGGGTAATGTCTCCCAGGTAGCTGCTACTAATGTGGATGCTCCTGAATTGGTAAAAGAAAAGAGTGCGGTTGCAGAGCAAGCTAAACAGGGGCTAAAAGAAACAACTAAAAAACCAGACGCCGCTAAGCAAGAACTTAATATTCTAGCTGCGGATGATGGCAAGAAAACTCAAGGCAATACACAAGTTGCAGGTGGGGAAGAGCTTAAGAAGTTACAAAACGAAATAACATTAAACAAAGAGCTTGCTGAGTCGAAAGCGAAAGAATCTGAAGAACTGAAGAGCCGTGTTGAAGCACTTGAGTCAATGTTGGAAAAGAAAGAGCAGATCTTAAATATTCAAAACCAACAGCTAAAAGATTTGCAGCAACAGTTGAGTACAGAAGCTGATAAAGCTGCCGCAGCAGAAAAGATGCTGCAAGAAAACTCTGCTAAAGAAGAGTCAAAGCCAGAAGTTAAACCAGTAGAAAAGCCAGTTGTTCAAGAAATTAAAAAACCAGTCGTGGAATCGTTGCCAGAAATTAAGGAGCCTGTGGTCGCTGAGCAGACGGTTAGTAAGCCAAGATTAGAGCCACTACCCGATTGGAATTCTCTACCAGAAATTGAGCCGCTTGAAGAGGAGACAGTCGCTGAAGTTAAACCAGCAGAAAAGCCCGCCGAAGTTAAGCCTGAACAAAAGCCAGTCGAAATTAAACCAGAAGTAAAGCAAGCTGATGTAGCGGAAACCGCACCAGGTATTTTAGGTTTTTTGAACTCAATAAAAGAGCGTGCTAAAAATGCCGCAATGCCTCTCGTGGCTGGGATTTTATTATTATTAGGAGGTTTATGGTTCTGGCGTAAGAAGAGTGTAAAAACTATCGAGCTGACAGGACTTGGAGAAATGCCATTAGAAATTGGTGAGGATGATGAGCATTTTGATGACATCCTTGATGAGACCATTGTGACACCACAAACCAATACAGCCGCTGAAGTGAGTAACGATGTGCCAGGAACAATGGAAGATCTAGGCTTGGGAGATGATGACACTGGTTTTGATTCAATATCTGGAGAAGCTTCAGATAATGCTGAGCTAGGAGAAGATGTACTGGATGAGGCAGATGTATACATATCGTATGGTTTGCATCAACAAGTGCAAGATTTGCTAACGGATGCTATCGCTAAAGAGCCTAATAACAATGAGTACAAAGCGAAACTTGCTGAGGTCTACTACAGCCAAAAAGATCAACAAGGTTTCGAACAATATGCAGAGAAAATCAAAAATGAGGTTGGTGAATCCAGCAGTCAGTGGCAAAATATTATGGCTATGGGTAAAGAGCTTGCGCCTAGTAGTGCATTATTTGCTGGAGCGACGGCACTAGGTGCTACTGCATTTGCAGCTGCAGATAAGCCAGATGCAGCAGATGTGGATATCGGCTTGCAAACGGTTATTGATAATCCGTTGTCAGATGCAAATTTGGAAGACACGCTAGTTGATAAGGATGCGGATGCGAGTGCCGATGATAACGGCCTAGATTTTAATATTGACGACCCAGTAGTTGAAGATGAGTTCGAAGATGATCCAGTTGCCAGTAAAATTATGGAAGCGAACGAAACTTCCGA
>CAYXVH010000292.1:0-9414 GCA_964468615.1 uncultured Thiotrichales bacterium
AGAATTTCAGTATTTTATAAAAAAGCATGAATATTGGTTAACTACATTTTCGCTGTTTATGGCGTTGCGTGAACACTTTGAAAATCAACCATGGACCAGTTGGCCTGAACCATACCGTGATGGTGATTCATCAACATTAAAAGCTTTCAGCGAAAAATTTCAATCGACAATTCAAGCAATACAATTTCAGCAATTTATTTTCTTCACACAGTGGGCTGAACTTAAACACTATGCAAATAGTAAAGGCATATTTATTTTAGGTGATATGCCCATCTTTGTTTCACATGATAGTGCTGATGTTTGGGCGAATAGAAAATATTTTACACTCGATGCTTCAGGTCAATCTGAATTTGTTGCCGGCGTACCACCGGACTATTTTTCAACAACAGGCCAGCGCTGGGGCAATCCGCATTACCAATGGCATCAGCTTGAAAAAGATGACTTTAGCTGGTGGATCGATCGTATTAGTACTCAAGCCGAGTTATATGACGCTATTCGCATAGACCATTTCCGTGGGCTAGTTGAATATTGGGAAATTCCCGCCAATGAGGAAACAGCAGTAAATGGCCGCTGGGTTGCGGCATCAGGAAAAGAGCTATTAGATGTATTAACACAAAAGTTTCCTAACTTGTGTTTGATAGCTGAGGATTTAGGCACGATTACACCCGATGTACTCAAATTACGTGATGATTTTTCTCTACCTGGGATGAATATTCTACAATTTGCCTTCGATGGCAGCAGTGACAATCCATACTTGCCTAAAAATCATAAACAAAATAGTGTTACTTATACCGCTACACATGACAATGACACTACACTTTCCTGGTATAAATCATTATCCGGCGAAACTCAACACTATGTTAAGCAATCTATAAATCATGAAACGGAAAATATGCCGTGGCCAATGATCTATGCAACACTAAACTCGGTTGCTGATATAGCAATCATTCCTATGCAAGATCTATTAGGTCTTGGCACAGGCCATCGCATGAATATACCTGGAACTATAGAGGGAAATTGGCAATGGCGATTTGAATGGAATCAGATTGATACGAAATTATCAGGAAAGTTAGCTAAATTAGTCGAAAAATATAATAGGAAAGAAACAAATAAATCTGCTACCTATTCTTGCAACCACACCATGCACCCAGTTTCAAATGGGTGACATAGATATTCATGGCGAGGATACATTCGAATTTTCATATATTGCATACCGGAAACATCTGGATTGAGGTCTAATGTGAAAACTTGATCACTAGAGTTTTTCGAACTATCTGCAGAAAATGGGTACGCCTTGTAATTCGCAAACATTCCTTTTGTATCTTCATCGCTCATAACGCATTCAACAATGACATCTTTTCCTGATAAGCCATTTAATTTGGCCTGAACTTTAATATTAAAGGACTCCCCTTGCGTAACCGTCAAAGGTTTTTCTGAAATACAGCTTATACTCACATCTGGCCATGCCTTTCTTATTCTCGATTTCCATTGGCTTAATTTAACTGTATTTTGCCCATTATCGCTACTAATTAACTTTGATTTATCGCGTGCTGGCAGATAATAATTATTCATGTAGTCTAATAACATACGCTGGGCATTAAAATTAGGAATAATTGATTTCATTGACTCCTTTGCGAGTTCTACCCAAGCGGCAGAATATCCCTGACCGTCTCTGTTAAAATACAGAGGCACAACTTCATTTTCTATAATATCGAGCAAATCATTAGCTTCTTGTTGATTACGATACTCATGATCAAAGTCCGTGCCATGAGGAGTTATTGCCCAGCCATTTTTACCGTTGTAACCTTCGTGCCACCACCCATCTAAGACACTTAAATTTAATACGCCATTCATTCCCGCTTTCATTCCTGAGGTACCGCTGGCTTCTAAAGGATATTCAGGCGTGTTAATCCAAACATCGACACCGGCTACTAAACGTCGTGCCAATACCATGTCGTAACCTTCTACAAACAAGACTTTGCCTTGGAATGCAGGGCGTTGTGTAAATTCGTGAATAATCTTAATGACTTCTCTGCCTGGTGCATCATCCGGGTGCGCTTTACCAGCCATGATTATTATCGTTGGCTTTGCTGAATCATTGAGTATCCTTTCTAACCGTTCCAAATCATAAAATAACAAATTAGCTCTCTTATAAGTTGCAAATCTCCTTGCAAATCCTAGGATCAATACATCTGCGTCATGAGGGTAAATTAATTGTGTAATTCGCTTTATGGTTGACTCACTGCGTCCGTTTCTATGACATTGTTTTACAATTCTTTCATAAACATCAGATAATAGAATTGTTTTTAGTTCACGACGTAAACTCCAAAAACGATGGGAAGGAATTTCATCTAAACAATCCCAAAAACCTTGGTTATTAAGTTCGCTACGCCATTCGCCGAATCGCATATCAAATAAATTGGTCCACTCTCTAGCTAAGAAAGTAGAAATATGAATACCATTGGTCACGCAGCCAATGGGGTTTTCTTTATAAGATATTTGCGGCCATACATGTGATTGCATTTTAGAAGCCACATCACGATGAATTTTACTTACTCCGTTGTGAAACCTCGAACAATGCAAGGCTAAATTAGTCATATTAAACTCTTCAGCATTGGAACCATCGCCAAGTTTCATAAAAGATTCAAAATCTATACCCAGTTCTTGAACGAATTGACTAAAAAAAGTATGCACTAATTCTTTTTTGAAAATATCGTGACCTGCGGGCACAGGCGTATGTGTTGTGAAAACAACATCACTTGCATTCAACTCAAGCGCACTTTCAAAATCTAAGCCTGCTTTAATACTTTCACGACACCGCTCAAGGGTAGAGAATGCTGCATGCCCTTCATTGATATGCCATATTGTTGGAGATAAGTTAAGCGCTCTTAACGCACGTACACCACCAATGCCGAGCGTAATTTCCTGAAGAATTCGTAGTTCGCTTCCGCCCCCATAAAGCTGGTGAGTTATTTCACGATTTGCTGCTTCATTTTCTGGAATATCACTATCTAATAAATACAGTTTTATATTACCTGCTATGGCTTCCCAAACTTTTAGTGTTATTATTCGACCTGGAAGCTCAATTTTTATATGTAGCTCATCGCCAGAAGATGTGCGGCATACTTTTATGGGTAAATATTCAAATTCTGTAGGATGATTAAGAGCAATTTGAGTTCCATAATTATCAATTTCCTGATCAAAGTAGCCTTGGCGATATAGCAGCCCTACACCTACAAAGGGTAACGCCATGTCGCTTGCAGCTTTACATAAATCACCCGCTAGTATTCCTAATCCTCCAGAATAAATACGTAAGCTCTCATGAAATCCAAACTCTAAACAAAAATAAGCAATTAATTCTTTTTCAGCATCCAAGTGATTGGCAAAATCGGCGCACATCTCTAAATTTTGGTACGCTTTGTAACTAGATAACACTCGAGCATAATCTTCCATGAAGTTGCTATCGCTTACCGCATCATCTAATTTTTTCTGGGCAACGCGCCGTAAAAATAATTTTGGGTTGTGATTGCACTTCTCCCAAAGAGCTCCATCAAGCCTTCTAAATAGCATGCGTGCTTCGGTATTCCAGCTGTAATACAAATCATTAGCCAGCTCCTCCAGACTTGTCAGGCCTTCGGGGATCTTAGGCTGAAACTCGATCTTGAAATGTTTTGTTTTCATTAAATAAATATCTTTAAATTTTAAAAGGCAGTTTAAAAATCGAGACAATCTGGCATTGGGAATAATAACCTATTATGTCTTAAATATTTTGAATGATTGTAGCAAGTGTTAGGCAGTATAAGACCATCATAAAGTCTAATAATTAATATATTAAAGTTATCTAGTCCATATCTCTAACGAAGATATGCTTCTGCTGCATAGCGCCTCATCATGCCATGACTATTAAATCGTGTGTTCTTACTCATCACATTTTTCATTATTTGTATCCATGCATTACGATTATCGTAATATTTTGGAAGAATAACTTGCTCTAACTTATTGTATAAGTCTAAAGCGTCTCGTTGCAGAGTATCAGTGGTGTCAATGCTCCAGGCAGTAACACCTTCTATATACCCTTCCAACCACCAGCCATCCAACACACTGAAATGCGGCACTCCATTGAATGCTGCTTTTATTCCGCTTGTACCTGAGGCTTCCATCGGTGGCATCGGAGTATTGAGCCAAATATCAACACCTGATGTTAAAAATTGGGCGGTGTACATATCATAGTTTTCCACATAAATTATTCGCACAGTTCCTGATAGTGAATTCATATGATCATGCAGCTTACGAATTAAATCTTTTCCTTGCTGATCTAGTGGGTGCGCTTTTCCTGCAAAAATTATTTGTAGCGGGTAACGTTTACAGATATTTTTTATGCGCTCAATGTCCGTAAACAATAAATCAGGTCTTTTATAACTCGTCATCCTTCGTGCGAAACCTAGCGTGCAAGTTTCTAAGCTAATTTCTATACCTGTTTTTTCTACTAAATATGTACTGAGATTACGCTTAGCCTCTTGATGCGCTGCCCAAATTTCTTGTTCTGGTATTTGATCGGCGCGAATTAAAACCGAGGGCTGATGCATCCATTCTGGAAGATATTGATCATAAAGCTTAGCAATCGGTGCAGATGTCCAAGTTCTCGGGTGCACTCCATTCGTAATTGCATTTACTTTGTATTTAGGAAACTGTTGGCGAGCAATCTGTGCATGTTTCGGACTGACACCATTTATTCGTCCACTGAGACTCAATGCTAACTGAGTCATATTTAAATCATGTTGTCCTGCTAATAATTTAAGTTCGCTAATATCAAAATAATCCCCTAAGACCTGCTCAACTAATGAGTAAGGGAATCGATCGTGTCCAGATTCAACTGGTGTATGAGTTGTAAACACACAATGATCTTTGACTCTTCCTATATCAAAATTACATTCGCCAGGCCCAACCATTTCTTTTGGCTGTCTGTGTCTACGTAATATTTCTAACGCTAAAAGCGCAGAATGCCCTTCATTTAGATGAAAAGTATGTGCTTCAAATCCAAGCGCACCCAAGAGACGCATACCGCCTACTCCCAATACTATTTCTTGTTTTAATCGATATTTATCATCTCCACCGTAAAGCACATCTGTAATATCGCGATCTTGTGGTTCATTTTCTATGACATCTGTATCTAAAAGTAATATTGGTATTTCGTATCCTGAAATACCAGATAAAACATATAACCAAGGTCTCAACCAAACTTCTCGCCCTTCTATGTTAATAGAAATCTTTGCACGCAACGGCTGTGCCCAATCATCCGGCTGCCAAGGATCGGGGGATTCAACTTGTTCTCCGTTTTCATCAATTTTTTGTTGAATATATCCAGCCCGCGAAATCAAAGTAACAATCACTAGTGGTATTTCTAAATCTGCAGCAGAACGTGCTGTATCCCCTGCGAGAATTCCTAAACCACCACCGTAAGTATGAATTTCAGGGTGTAATGCTACCTCCATACTGAAATATGCAATACGCGGTGAATATGTAAATCGATCTATAGGAGTCACTTTAATAATTTTAAATTACACAATGTAGAATTTTTAGGCTGTCCGATACATGACATTTAACTTAAAGTAATTTTCTCCCAATCCTGTGTCTATACTGTTAAAACGAATCAAATTCTTAATTATCCAGACTCAGCAGTAATAACACTTTCATTAGAGTAACCAATCTTAATTACTTATATATTGATCAATATCAATATGAAATCACGTATACGCCACTTAACAATTATGTAAATTGTTTTTCTGATTATTACTTTTGTTCTGTTTCATAGTTATTAACTTATAACCTTCAATCACAATTAATATGGTTAAAGATATGCCCAAAAGGTAAAGCCATTGATTGATGGCTACAGGTTGAATATGCAAAACGTCGCTAAGGACAGGCGTATACATTGCAGCAATATGTACCAACTGCGCTGTAATGGTCCCAAATAATAAGAATGGATTACCAAATAGATTATGATTAAAAATAGATCGAGTCTCAGAACGACTGTTAAATGCTTGGATATTTAAAAACAAAACCATTAATAACAATGTAAAGTTACGCGCCTGTTCCACAGAATAGCCTATACTTATAGAAAAACGGAAAGTTAGAAATGCTAGACCTCCAATTACAAATGCAGAAATCAATACCTTTTCAAGCATTGCTTTATTAAATATTTTTTCTTGAGGAGACCGAGGCGGTTTATTTAATTCATCACCTTCTGCTGGCTCAAATGCAAGTGCAACATCTTGGATACCATTTGTAACTAAATTTAACCAAAGTAATTGAACTGCAAATAATGGAATAGGTAATCCACTCAGCAAAGCAAGTGTAACTAGTACAATTTCTGCCGCCCCAGCCGAAATCAACAAAAAAATGACTTTGCGAATATTTGCATAAGCAACTCGCCCCTCTTCTAATCCTGAAACAATAGAAGCAAAATTATCGTCAGTAATTATCATGTCAGAAGTTTCTTTCACAATGTCACTGCCTTGCTTACCCATAGCAACACCAACATGAGCAGCTCGCAAAGCGGGCGCATCATTTGCACCATCCCCAGTAACTGCTACGTAATGACCATTTTCTTGCATAGCATGCACAATATCGAGTTTCTGTTGAGGCTCAACTCTTGCAAATACACGCGCGTTATTGATTGAATCTTGTTGTTTATTTTCTAACTTTTGTGTTATCTGCCTAATATCTGCACCAGTAATCACTTGGCTCGAGTCACTAATTAAATCTAATTGTTGAGATATCGCATATGCTGTTTCAGGATGATCACCAGTAATCATTGCAACTTCTATACCGGCTTGGCGACATGCTTTGATAGCATTTTTCGCTTCTGGACGTAACGGATCTATCATCGCTACTAAGGCTAAAAAAGTGAGATTTTGTAAATCTTTTTCTGATATTTTTTTTGCATCGTTCGGCTCGATAATTCCAGCGGCAAGCGCCATGACCCTAAAGCCTGCTTTTGCTAAACGCTTGGCCTCATTCTCAAACCACTCACGATCAAACGCTTGATTACCGCTCACGGCGTCCACAGTGCTACACATTAATGCAAGCTCTTCAAATGCACCTTTCACAAAAACAACTATATTTGAATCTACTTGATGTGCAGCAGCTGAAAAACGATTTTCAGATTCATAAGGTATCACCGCAACTTCAGGATACTTTTCAATTGCTTTAGTGCGTGTCACACCAAGTTTATGCGCCATAACTAACATGGCGACATCAACTGTATCGCCGTGATGCACCCAACTATGGTTGCGTCGCCCTAGAAAGCCTTCGTTAGCTAGTACCGCAGTAAGACCAACTTTAGACAAAAGCTCCATCTGCTTTAGACTGCAATCCGCTCCATCAAAACATTGAGGAATACCTTTTGGATCAGTTCCTTCTCCTGTTAATAAAATTGGAGTTTCTTTCGGTAAAATAATTTGAACTGCGGTAATTTCGTTTACAGTTAAAGTGCCAGTTTTATCTGAAGCAATCATGGTGCAAGAACCCAATGCCTCAACAGCCAACAATCGTCGAACGATAACATTTCGCTTTGCCATGCGCCGAACGCCTATTGCCAATGCAACTGTCAATGCAACGGGTAATCCCTCAGGAATTGCGGCAACCGCTAAGGCCACAACGATAAAAAATATATCTTGCATAGCGTGCCCTTGATACAACATTGCTATTCCAATCAAGATTACGGTTATACCGATAGCGATAGCGATATTTATAGTAAAACTCTCCATGCGTACTACCAATGGTGGTTTTACCTCTTTATCAACAATAACAGCCTCTGCAATTTGACCGAGCTGAGTACGCAACCCTGTTGCAGTGACAACACCCTCTGCTCGTCCTTTCAACACCAAGGTGCCCTTGAAAGACATATTTAGTTGATCTGCTACTAATGTAGGTTCAGATAGCACTATAGAAAAATCTTTTGTTACTGGGGTCGACTCGCCTGTTAATAATGACTCATCTATTTGAAAATCGTGACTGGTCATTAGCCTGATATCCGCAGGAATTTTATCTCCCGACTGGAGTAAAATAATGTCGCCTGGAACAAGTTGATCTGCATTTATTTCTAATGCCTCATCATCACGAATAACGTGCGCATACTCTGGTATAAATTCACGAAGACTTATTGCGCTTTTTTCAGCGCCATATTCTTGCACACAACCGATCACAGCATTGATAAGCAAAATTGTAAAAATGAATGCTGCATCCGTAAATTCCCCAAGCACTAAAGATATAAATGCTGCAGCGAGTAAAATATATATAAATGGGTCCAGAAACTGTCTTATAAATATTAATATAAGACTAATATTGGTTGTTTGAGGAAGCACATTACGACCATACTTAATAAGACGAGTATCTGCTTCTTTTTGGCTTAAGCCAGAATGTGTTGTATTCAGCTCACTTAAAATTGTATTTATGTTAAGTGTATATACATATTGACTTAAGTACGGACTGCTATTTTTATTTTGCTTTGGAGAGTTCATGGTTAATAAACATGCTTATATAATTTGATGGCTCTTTTTTGAGATCGCCTTTATTAACATGAGACATCGTTACTAACTAAATATCCGGATTCAAGCTTATTAAGCTATAGCTAAATCTACTAGTTATATGAAATCACAATAGAAGAAAGATTGTAAACTATTACAACTGCGAATATATTGAGTTATATCAATTTCGTATTTACAAAATTGACAGAATATATGAGCCGTACAATTACCAATGCAAAGTTAATGGGTTTTTTACTATGCTAATTCTTGCAGGAGATGTAGGTGGAACAAATACATCATTAATACTAAGTGAGCATTTAGATTCAAAGATACGGACTATATTCAAACATACTTACCCAAGCCAAAATTACGATGATTTTTATTGCATACTTGATGAATTCTTACATCAAGGTGCTAAATTTAATGCCTTACCAAAAGCTGCTTGTATAGCGATTGCAGGACCTGTTCAAAATGGAAAAGTAACAGTTACTAACCTACCTTGGATTGTCAGCGAGCTAAAACTCAAAGAACGGTTTAATATTGACTTTGTAAAACTAATCAATGACTTTCAAGCAGTCGGATATGGTCTCGCCACACTAGCTAATAGTGACCTCGAAACATTACAAGTAGGCAAACCTGAAAATGAAGCACCAAAAGCACTCATAGGCGCAGGAACAGGTTTGGGTATAGGAATAATTATTTCTGACCATGATGATATAAAAATTTTACCCTCTGAAGGTGGGCGCACAGACTTTGCGCCTCGCAATGACTTAGATATTGAGCTCTTGCAATTTTTAATGCGCCACAATAAAAGAATTGCATGTGAAGAAATTCTATCAGGCAAAGGCTTAGTTAAAATTTACAATTTTCTTAAAACTAAAAATAC
>CAYXVH010000293.1:0-4357 GCA_964468615.1 uncultured Thiotrichales bacterium
CGAGCTTCTTCACAACCCTCTTTGATGATACTTTGCACAGTCGCTTCATCTTCGAGATATTCATTTGCACGGTCGCGTATAGGTTGTAATTCTAACTCAACCGCATCAATAACAGGTTGCTTGCATTCAATACAACCAATGCCTGCTGTTGTGCAGCCTTCCTTCACCCAACTTCGAGTATCTTCTGAAGAATATATCTCATGGAATTGCCATACCGGACATTTTTCAGGATCGCCAGGATCAGCTCGTCTCACACGAGCAGGATCAGTCGGCATGGTACGAATTTTTTTCTCAACCGATTCGGCTTCTTCGCGCAACGAAATCGTATTGTTATAGGACTTGGACATTTTTTGCCCATCCAAACCCGGCATCTTAGATGCTTTGGTTAATAAAGCTTGTGGCTCTGGCAAAATAATCTTTCCCTCGCCTTCTAAATAGCCAAACAGACGCTCTTTGTCTCCTATCGAAATGTTTTGCTGAGACTCCAATAAGGCTTGCGCAATCTCCAAAGCCTCAAGCTCACCTTGCTCTTGGTAACGCTTACGATGTTCACGATATAACTTGGCATTTTTCTTACCCATCTTACTGATGGCTAATTTTGCCTTTTCTTCAAAGTCTGTTTCTTTGCCATATAAAAAATTAAATCTTCGCGCTACTTCACGCGTTAACTCTACATGCGCTACTTGATCTTCACCCACCGGAACACTACCTGCTTTGTAGGCCAATATATCTGCGCTCTGTAATAATGGATAACCTAAGAATCCATAAGTGGCTAAATCTTTTTCTTTTAACTTTTCTTGTTGATCTTTATAGGTAGGTACACGTTCCAACCAACCTAATGGCGTAATCATTGAAAGTAACAAATGCAACTCAGCATGCTCAGGAACATGCGACTGTATGAATAGCGTCGCGGCACTAGGACTCACCCCAGCCGACAGCCAATCAATTACCATTTCTGTCGAGCTTGCGGAAATAATTTGTGTATTGTCATACTCTGTTGTTAATGCATGCCAATCAGCAACAAAGAAAAAACACTCATGTGTATGTTGCAACTCTAACCAGTTATGCAACACACCATGCAAATGACCAAGATGTAATTTTCCTGTAGGACGCATGCCAGATAACACACGATTATTCTGCGAAGGATTTGTATTCATTACTAAATATTAACTTGCTTGGCCTAGTAGCTTTTCAAGGTAAGGTATATATTCTTGAGGAAGGATACCTAAAAATGACATTATAAAAAAAAGTATTAATATTGAAGGAGTAAAAACGAGTTTATTCAATAAACCCATAAACATTAAGCCAAGGAGTATAAACAAACCATACGGCTCAATTTTAGACAACAATGCAGAAATATTATTTGGCACCAATCCTGACAAAACTCTACCACCATCTAATGGCGGTATAGGAAGTAAATTCAAAACCATCAATACTAAGTTAATAAAAATTCCAGCCATACTCATATAAACAAAAAATTCAGCAAACTTATTTCCACTGCCCGTGCCGCCAATAGCAGTGATTAAAATAATAGACCAAATTATTGTCATTAAGACATTTGCAAATGGACCGGCTGCTGCTACCCAAACCATATCTTTTTTAGGATTACGTAGCTGGTTAAAATTCACTGGAACAGGCTTTGCCCAACCAAACGCATAACCCGTTACTACAATTAAAACAATTGGCACCAAAATAGTTCCAACTGGATCAATGTGCTTAAGAGGATTAAGACTCAAGCGCCCCAATGACTGAGCCGTTGTATCACCAAACTTTTTTGCAACCCAACCATGGGCAACTTCATGAAGAGTAATCGCGAAAAGTACAGGGAGAGCCCAGATTGTTATCGTTTGAATGGTGTTCATTGATTACGTCTATTATACGCAGCGCCACCATAAAGTTGTATGCTCGAAATGGTTTAATTGTCTAGCTTTTAACCTGTTATTGATTTAACCCATCAATTATTTAACCAATGGGCATCGCCTTTACCTTGCCTTAATATAGTTGGGCTTGAGTCTACAAAATCAATTACCGTCGTCGCCTCTATGCCGCAATAACCTCCATCAATAACAAGATCAACATCATGTTCTAGCAGTTCACGCATTTCCTGGGGATCAGAAAGTGGCTCATCACGTTCTGGCAAAATGAGCGTGCTACTCATCAACGGCTTTCCTAGTTCTTCACATAATTGCAATGCAATAGGATGGTCAGGCACTCTTAAGCCAATAGTCTTACGTTTTGGGGTTTGCAAACGACGTGGCACTTCATGGGTAGCTTTTAATAAAAAGGTATATGGCCCTGGAGTACAATTTTTCATCAAACGATAGCTACTATTATCTACCACTGCATAAGTAGATAGCTCGGATAAATCTTTACACACCAAAGTTAGATGATGTTTATCGTCCACCTTGCGAATTTTACGAATTCTTTGCATCGCTTGCTTATCCCCTATGTGGCAGCCCAATGCGTAACAAGAATCGGTGGGATAAGCGATCACCCCACCCTGTTCTATTATTTCCACCGCACGTTGTATTAAGCGCTTTTGTGGTGTGACAGGGTGTATTACAAAGTACTGGCTCATAAGAACTTATTTAACATTATTGCTGATCTGTAACCACCACTAAGCTAGTTATTGGTTACTTCTGGGTTACTTCTGGGTTACTTCTGGGCTGCTTTTCGTCTATTTATTGCTATACTCCGCACCGTTATTACACTAATTTCAGCAGACATAGACTGCTTCAATAAAATCACAAACTATTATTTTATCTATTTACTATGCTATACGCCTTTATTAGTCAGGACGTTGAAAACAGTCTTGAAAAACGCTTATCAGTGCGCGACCAACACGTTGCACGATTAAATGAACTAAAAGACGAAGGTCGACTCATAATTGCAGGCCCACATCCTGCGATCGATAGCCCCGATCCGGGAGATGCGGGTTTTACCGGCAGCTTAATAGTTGCTGAATTTAAATCACTAAACGCTGCACAAGCCTGGGCCGACGATGACCCTTACATTGAAGCTGGCGTATACGAAAAAGTTATTGTAAAACCTTATAAACTCGTCTTACCATAATTACTATCAGTTCTAATATTTTTTACTCTCAAACTATTAAGGAATTTTTCATGTTTAAACAAACATTCGCTGCGATGGCAGTAACACTGTTTTGCTTTGGCCTTTTATTCGGCTGCAAAGGCGAAGAAGCACCTAAAATGTCTGTCGCAAGTGACGACAGCGGTGAGTATGCACGCGTTAACGATGTCGTAATCAGCAACAACGATTATGCAGAGTTTGCAAAAGCAAAACGTGAATCACAACCTGAAGCCAATCTCACAGACAAAGCTATTACAGATGAAATGATTGCTACGGAGATTTTACTCCAAGAAGCAATGAATGCTGGAATATCAAAACGTCCTGAAATCGTAGAGCAAATTAAACGTCAAGAAAGTAATATTTTAATAAACACGCTAATGACTGAAAAATTTGCCGATTTAAAATTCACCGAAGATGAGCTTAATGCAGAATATGCTCGATTAATTGGACTGAATGATGCAAGCGAATTTAAAGCACGTCATATTTTGTTACAAACAGAAGAAGAAGCAAAAGTGGTGATCGAAGAATTAAAAGGTGGAGCTAATTTTGAAGAATTAGCTAAAGCCAAATCTCAAGGCCCTTCAGCACCTAATGGTGGTGACTTAGGATGGTTTAAAGCTGAAACCATGGTGCCAGCATTTGCTGAAGCCGTAAAAGTTATGGAAAAAGGTGCTTCTTCTTCTGAAGCCGTAAACACCCGCTTCGGTTGGCACGTTATTTTATTAGAAGATAAACGCACAACTGAACAACCTGCGTTTGATGATGTGAAACAAAACGTTCAACAAAGCTTGACGCGTCAGACGATTGAGAGCTACGTTGATGAACTAGAAGGCAAAGCGACTATTACTCGCTCTGATGAAACTACTGAAACAGCAGAAGCCGAATCTGAAGAAGGATAACTTTTATCGCAATTTTAATTAACGCAACGACGATGTGCAGGTATGCACAAGTGTCGCGTGAGACAGGATGTCGGGAGCGACCGAGCGAATATGATTCAAATCATGGATGATTTGTTCTAATTAAACTCTTTGTCTTTATATCCGCTTTCAGCCAATTAGTGAGTACAGGGATGTACGAAAATGAGCCGCATCAAGGATGATGCATCAGATTAGATCTTTATTTGCTAATGTCCGCTTTCGGCCAATAGCGGATATTGATGTTTATACTAAGATTCAAGGATCAAAGTACTATATCGTGTGATGATAATCTTAGAAGTACTTTGGAGACTCGTCTTAATAGTGGATTGATTATGTTAACTCTAATCTCA
>CAYXVH010000294.1:0-8366 GCA_964468615.1 uncultured Thiotrichales bacterium
ATCTTGAAAAAGGTGGAGATACAAACAAATTAATGCCCGAAGGCGATCCAGTCTTAAACAAAACCGTACGCTTTTTTGGACTTCCGCCTTATCAAATTCCATTCGCCGATAGTCCCTATGCAGGACAATCGATAAACTGCCGCACCTGCCATATGGTAGATGAGCATTTAGAACAATCAGAACTCGGCATGCGAGCATATTCTGATTTTGCTGCACGCAGCCCTGTCCCAGCACGCGAAGACAAGCAAACTACCGTAGTTAGAAATTCTCCAAATTTAGTACATGCCTCTATTGCACGTAATAATTTTCTATTACATGTAGACGGTGAATTCTCCAGCCTAAAGCAGTTGATAATCGACACTTTGGCAGGTAGAAATTTTGGTTGGATACCGGGTGAAAAACAACTAGCCATTAACCACGTTTGTCGAATTATAAAAGAAGATAACGGTAAAGATGAATTAGCAAAAGAATTTGGTGGGCTTTCCTATACAGAAATGTTCTCAGGAACCACTAACAAAAACACTCAAGTTAACCAAGAATTTTTACTGCCAGAACAATACAGAATAAATATTAACAAAGCATCATGTGATGAAATCTATGCTGGCATTGTCAATCTAATAGCTACCTATACCGAGGATCTAACCTTTGCAAGTGATGAAGAAATTCTATCTCCTTATGATGTATTTTTAAAAATTAATAATCTCCCTAACCAAGCAAATGAAAACGAAACTGATTTAGCCTATAGCAAAAGATTGCTTGGAGAGATAAATTCGTTAAAGGAAATCAATAAACTTAAGTTTGTTGATAAAAACCCAAATACTGAAGATGGTAAATTTAAATTCCATGATCCCGATTATAAATTTAATGAAGAAGAACTAGCAGGCCTAGAAGTTTTTTTCAATCAAGACCTGGAAGATAATATTGGCACAGGCAACTGTATCGCATGCCATGCGGCTCCACACTTTACAGATTTTGGATTACATAATATTGGCATTACACAAATCGAGTATGACAACATTCATGGATTTGGTAAGTTTGCTGCATTAAACATTCCATCACTCAATCAACGCGAAAAAAATGCCAGCCTCTTCTTGCCCGCAAACGAGATAAATCCTAAAAGAAAAGGAATATTCAGAAGGCCCGCATCCCAAGAGAACCCCGCTTATACAGATTTAGGCGCATGGAATATTTTCTTTAATACAGATTACCCGCTCCCACAAGAAAGTATTTACAACTTGATATGCATAGATGATGGGAACGTAGTTTGTAAATCTAGAGATGATGCGTTAAAACGTAGCTTAGCGAGATTCAAAACACCAAGTCTACGTGACTTAGGCCACTCCGCACCCTATATGCATAACGGCCAAATCAGCGATTTACATGCTGTAGTGGGTTTTTATCTAGCAGGATCGATCAATACTCGGAACGAACAATTTAGAAACCCGGATAAAGATATTGCTAAAATTGATATCAAACCAAAAGACGTTATTCCCTTAACACTTTTTCTAATCTCACTATACGAAGATTATAACTAGTGAGTAACAGGCCTCTGGCATTAGTTCCTTAGTACTTTTCAAGTAATCGCTAGACTTAAACAACCCCAGAAATTGTTCCCGACTTTTCTGGGATACATTACGGTCGCTCCTGACATCCTGTCTCCCGCGACACTTGCGCATCCTGCACATCGTCCATGTACATAAAAAAGCCTCACTAAAATATGAGGCTTGGTACGCAGTTAAGGGGAGGAGTATCTATATATAAATTATCAACATTTTATTAAAATATTAAAAGCATTAAGCCAAATACAGCAGTTATTCCTACTACAAATAATAATACGTCTGGCATTAATACATTATAAGCAAATGCATTCTCTACGTTACTGGTCATGGTTAAGTTCCTCTATTTAAAAGTTATGGGTTAAAGTAAAAACATAGTAAAAAATTATTTTCTTAAGCACTTATTAGATGGGGCCAACCACTTCAAGTTCAATTTATCGACATGAATTTTTTTATTCGTAGAAATCGATGCTCTTATAAGCTTAAGCTTCAACTATGCCTTTTCCTTCAATAACTGCTTAGTTTATATCGCCAATTAGTATCATCACTTAAACAAGTGCAAATGCTGTGCCAAAACTCATCAGCTTTTCTATCAAGCACTTACAAATAATTCTGTGTTCAGAACCATTAAATTTGCACTATTCACGTGCGATCCTGTTCCATCTTCAATCACTTGACTTAATTGGCGACTCATTGAATTATTTACTGCTTAAAATTAGGCCCAACACTTTTGGCTTATGTCTCAAGCAACGGCGCGAGACTATACACAGAAAGTTAATAAAATATTACAGATCAGTAATACCTTTATGACAGAAGGCGAAAGCAGCAGATTAAACGACAAGTGGTGTCGAATTAATTTTTGTAACTAGAGAAATTGATATCTCAAATGTTATAGGAAGCTTTAAATTATCCTATACATAATGCTTGTGATCTTTGCGTCTGGTCCCAGCTCGTTGCACAATAACACCACGCACCGCGTCCCTATTCGAAAGAGGTATCTCTTCATAACCCTGTTTGAGTGCTCGCAGATAATAGCGATCATCTTCGACAATAAATTGTCGAAAAATATATTCATCTTCTACCATCGCCAATACATAACTACCACTTTCCACCGCAGCGGCTGAATCAATAATAATAATGCAGCCATCTTTGAATTCAGGCTCCATACTGTCGCCGATCACACGCAACGCAAAGGGTTCTGAATTTGCACAACCACCATGGTCGGCTATATCAGCTTGCAACACTTGCTCTTTAATAGTGGTTTCAGAAGGATTGTTAGATTCACTCATAATTTAATATTGTACTTTGCTGACCTAGTTCAAACTAGCAATAGCTTATACCCGTTGCTCAGCCGCTTTCTCGGCAATGCGTTCTTCCTGCTGTAGCGCCCACATATTGGCATAAATACCCTGCTGCGCTAACAGTTCACGATGGCTACCAGATTCCACTACCTGCCCATGGTCAAACACATAGATACTATCCGCATCTACAATAGTAGAAAGTCGGTGCGCAATCACCAAGGTGGTAACGCCTTGCGTGACCTCTTGCATGGCATTCAAAATCATACTTTCCGATTGCGAATCCAAGCTGGAAGTCGCTTCGTCAAAAATAACAATCCTTGGATTTTTCAATACGGCACGTGCAATCGCAACGCGTTGCTTTTCACCACCTGAAAGCTTCAGGCCACGTTCACCGACAATGGTCTCATACTGTTGTGGAAGCTGTTCAATAAAGTCATGGATATTGGCCAGCCTCGCAGCCTGTTCAATCTCTTCTTTACTCGCACCGGGTTTAGCGTACTGAATATTGAAAAAAATGCTCTCATTAAATAGCACCGTATCTTGTGGCACGACGGCAATGTTTTCATGCAGGCTTTGTTGCGTGCATTCGCGCAGATCCTGACCATCAATTCGTACTGCACCCTCAGTCACATCATAAAAACGAAATAGTAAGCGTGCGACGGTCGACTTACCCGCACCTGAAGCACCGACGACGGCCACTTTATGACCCGAAGGAATGGCGATGGAAACATTACGTAGAATTTCGCGATCTTGGTTATAAGAAAACGAAACATTATCGAATTCAATTTGCGCTGCACTTACCACCAATTGCTTTGCATCTTGTGTATCCTTAATTTCAGTATCTTTTTGCAACAGCTTCACCAACATATCCATATCTGCAAGTGAATAAGTAATCTGTCGATACACAATACCCAAAGTACTAAGCGGCACAAACAATTGCAGCATCAATGCATTCACCAATACCAAATCACCCAAAGTCATACTTCCATCAGTCACTCCACCGGCAGCAAAAATCATGATGATGGTAACGCCAATAGCAATGATAAATGCCTGACCAAAATTCAGCATCGACATGGTAGTAATACTTTTTACCGCAGCGTTTTCCCATTGCGAAAGTGTTTCACCGTAACGCGATAATTCATAACGCTCATTATTAAAGTACTTTACGGTTTCATAGTTCAGCAAGCTATCCACTGCAATCGAGTTGGCTTGCGAATCCAAACGGTTCATTTCGTGGCGATACTTCATGCGCCAATTAGTAACTAAAAGAGTGAATAAGATATATAGGATGATCGTGATCAAGGTCGCGATTGAAAACTTCAACGCATAGGCACTTAATAAAATCGCAGCGACAAGCCCCAACTCCACGAAAGTCGGCACTATAATGAACACCATATAATTAATGATCGAAGATAGACTTTGAGTGCCACGCTCCAGATCACGTGTAATCGAACCGGTTTGTCTTTCTAAATGAAAACGCAACGGCAGATTATGCAAATGTTCCAACACGCGGGTAGAAAGTTTTAGAATCGCGCGATAACGCACACGCGCAAACAACACATCGCGCAATTCATTAAATATTGCGGTGGTTAAACGTAGCGCGCCATAGGCCAACAACAAACCTAGTGGCAATAACAGTAAACTGGCTTCAACATCTAATGAATCAACAATACGCTTTAAAATTAACGGCACCGCAACCGTTGCCACTTTAGCGATTACTAAACACGCTAAAGCAATGAACACTCGCCAACGATACGCCCACAGATAGGGAAACATCTGTAACAGATTTTTAAAATCTGTACGTTGTTTGTGCGGCTCTTCGGTTCGTGCGTGAAATTGCATGTAGTTATATTAGTTAATTATTAAAATTGACGGCACTTATGGGTGCTTGAATATCATGGCGCATTCAAATTTTTTACTTAATATCTCTGAATTCACGTTGCATACATTTTTGGATAAAAAATTAAATTTGAAAAAATTTAAACGGTCGTTTTTGCAACATCCAATGTGACCAAGTGCAAAAAAGTGAAGATTTTGTATAAAATTTTTCTATCCAATCGATCGAAAGATTTTAAGTCAAAACAGTCAAAAAAAGCTTGCTTTTCTCTAACCCCACTAACGTTCAGGATATTTTAACCAGTTTGTAACAAACCAACGGGTTATCCACAGCTTATTCCACTGAATACACACAAGATGTTGTGCTTGACGGATTTCACACCCCAATTTATAGTATTCCTCCTTCACAGCTGCTTACTTCAGTTTACCTGAAGTTTATAAAAACAATTCTAAGGCCGCGTGAAAAAAAAGATGTAAAAACAATAACTTATAATATTAAGCTGAGAGACCTAATGCAGCCAGAACTTACTACTATTGCCGAAGAAAAAACCCCAAACACTCCACAGGAAAATAATGCGCCTACCAAACTGGAAATTGCTGCTACAGCACCCGGCCAATATCGTGTAATTCGCCGTAATGGCAAGGTAACCACCTTTGATCGCGAGAAAATTAAGGTTGCGGTTACCAAGGCTTTTTTAGCCGTTGAAGGTGGTCATGCTGCTGCCTCAACACGCATTCATGAAATGGTTGATGAGATCACCGACAAGGTTTTCTATGCGCTGTCACGCAGTCGTCCACAAGGGGGCACCTTCCATATAGAGGATATCCAAGATCAGGTTGAGCTGGCTCTGATGCGCAGTGAACACCATAAAATTGCTCGCGCCTATGTCTTATATAGAGAAGAACGTTCACAAGAGCGCGCGCAAATAGAATTGGCTGCACAAGCGAGCCAACAGGAAAGCGACACCCCTAACCTGAATGTAAAAGATGAAGCAGGCAATTTAAAACCTCTAGATATCGAGCGCCTGGCGCGCATGGTGGAAGAAGCCTGTGCAGATACCGATGATGTATCAGCGCGACCTATCATCGAAGAAACTTTGCGCAATTTATACGACAGCATTCCCGAAAATGAAGTGGGTACTGCGGTCGCCATGAGTGCACGCACACTAATCGAACAAGAGCCAAACTACACTTATGTAGCAGCACGTTTATTGTTAGACAGTCTGCGCCGCGAAGCACTTACTTTTGTTTACGGCATGCCTACTGAAGCTACTTTCAAAGAAATGTCATATCAATATGCAAATTACTTTGAAAATTATATTCACAAAGCAATTTCTTTAGAGTTACTAGATCCAAAGTTGGCTAGCGAATATGACTTAAAGAAGCTCGGTAAAGCACTACAACCGAAGCGCGATCACCAATTCACTTACCTCGGCATGCAAACTTTATATGACCGTTACTTTATCCAAAGTGAAGGTACTCGATTTGAATTACCACAAGCGTTTTTCATGCGCGTGGCAATGGGCTTAGCACTGAATGAAGTAGAGCGTGAAGAACGTGCGATTGAGTTCTATATGTTGTTGTCTTCATTTGACTTCATGAGCTCAACACCAACCTTATTTAACTCCGGCACCTTACGTCCGCAGTTATCTTCTTGTTACTTAACTACCGTACCGGACGATCTACACGGCATCTTTGAAGCCATTCAAGATGATGCCATGTTATCTAAGTTTGCGGGTGGCCTAGGTAATGATTGGACTCCAGTGCGTTCCATGGGTGCACACATCAAAGGCACTAATGGCAAATCACAAGGTGTAGTTCCGTTTCTTAAAGTCGCTAACGACACCGCAGTTGCAGTCAACCAAGGTGGTAAGCGTAAAGGTGCAATGTGCGCCTACTTAGAAACTTGGCACTTAGACATAGAAGAGTTTTTAGACCTACGCAAAAACACTGGCGATGATCGCCGTCGCACACATGACATGAACACTGCCAACTGGGTGCCTGATTTATTCATGAAGCGTGTCAATGAAGACAAACCATGGACATTGTTCTCACCGCACGAAGCGCCAGACTTACACGAATTAAATGGTAAAGCTTTTGAAGAGCGTTATGCAGCTTACGAGCAAATGGCAGATAACGGTGAGATTAAAAACTTCAAACGCCTAAAAGCAGTAGACCTATGGCGCAAGATGCTCGGCATGTTGTACGAAACAGGTCACCCTTGGATCACATTTAAAGATCCATGCAACTTACGTTCTCCACAACAACACTCTGGCGTGGTGCACTCATCTAACTTGTGTACTGAAATCACACTTAATACCAAGGAAGATGAAATTGCAGTATGCAACCTTGGTTCTGTCAACCTTGCGGCACACATAGATGAAAACGGCTTAAACCTTAATAAGCTAGAACAAACCATCTCTACCGCCATGCGCATGTTAGACAACGTGATTGAATACAACTATTACAGCGTAGACAAAGCAAAACGTTCTAACTTACGCCATCGTCCAGTCGGCTTAGGCTTAATGGGCTTTCAAGATGCGCTCTATAAGCAACGCATCTCCTATAGCAGTCAAGAAGCTGTGGAGTTTGCTGATCATTCTATGGAAGCCATCAGCTATTTCACGATTCAATCTTCAAGCAACTTAGCGGAAGAACGTGGCGCCTATGCAACCTATAAAGGTTCATTGTGGGATCAAGGCATCTTACCCATCGATTCGATTGAGCTTTTAGAACAAGGCCGTGGCGATTATTTAAAACAAGATCGCAGCTCTACCATGGATTGGGGTGGTTTACGTCAACGTGTGCAAGCTGTTGGTATGCGCAACTCCAACACCATGGCGATTGCACCTACTGCAACCATTTCAAATATTTGTGGTGTAACGCAAAGCATTGAACCTACCTACCAAAACTTATTCGTGAAATCGAATTTGTCTGGTGAGTTCACAGTAACCAATCCACATTTAATTGATGACTTAAAACAACACGGCATCTGGGATGAAGTCATGGCCAATGACCTCAAATATTACGATGGCAGTGTGCAATCGATTGATCGCGTTCCAGATGATGTTAAAGGTTTATATGCTACTGCGTTTGAAGTTGATCCACGTTGGTTAGTCGAAGCTGCTTCGCGCCGACAAAAATGGATTGATCAAGCACAATCGCTCAATTTATACATGTCAGAGCCTTCAGGTAAAAAGCTAGATAATTTATACAAGCTAGCCTGGGTACGTGGTTTAAAAACCACTTACTACTTACGCTCTATGGGTGCCACGCATGTAGAAAAAAGTACAGTTGAAGGTCGAGAAAGCAAACTTAATGCAGTTAGTAATGGCCAAGTTAATGGGCAAGCTGCACCACAAGCTTGTTCGATCTTAGATCCAGAATGTGAAGCCTGCCAATAGTAGACAGGTAAAGCTAGTAGACCAAAACCAAGCTTAGAAAACATTTTTATAAGTTTGGTTTTTAAATAGAGGAGAGAGGAATTATGCAAAGCTGGGAAGATCCAATCGCTGATTCGCGCGTCATGACAAGTGCCGCCGCACCAGCCGTGTTTACAGATTCTGCTGCATCACAAGATGTACCAGTACTAACTGACCCAAAGACATCACACACTTTTGAAGAAGTGATTGCCAATCCAAGTAACACTGCAATTGTTGAAGCCACACAAGCA
>CAYXVH010000295.1:0-2719 GCA_964468615.1 uncultured Thiotrichales bacterium
CTATTTCCGAGCATTCTGGTGAGCTGATAGAATTCGATTACCCCAAAAAACGATAGCACTATAATAATAATGTATTTTAAAAATGCCTCCAACGCTGAAACCAAAATTTACTGAATTTAACTTACCTGCTGGACGTGTCATTGCTAAGAAGTACGAGATACTTTCTAAGCTCGGCGGTGGGTTTGAGGGTGAAGTGTATAAGATCCGTGAGATCAGTACCGGTATAGAGCGCGCCGCCAAACTTTTTTATCCCAATCGCAATGAAAAAGATCGTGCAGTAAAATTTAACGCGCAAAAACTACATAAGCTTAGACAGTGCCAAATACTTATTCAGTATCACACCAAAGAAAGTTTTGTCTTTAAAAGAACACCGGTGACAGTACTGATTTCAGAGTATGTGGAAGGGCAGTTACTTTCAGAATTTATCAAGTCATTTCCAGGTAAGCGCCTAACTCCATTTCAAGCATTGCACCTTCTTTATGCGCTTACTAAAGGTATCGAGTGTATCCATAGTTTGAATGAATATCATGGCGACCTACATTCCGATAATGTCATTGTAAATAAATTTGGATTAGAATTTGATTTAAAGCTGGTCGATTTATTCTCTGCAAAAGAATCTAAGCGTGAAAGTCGAAGGTTCGATATTCTAACTTTAATCCAGGTGTTTCATGAAGCACTGGGAGGTGCGAAGCATTACGCCAAGCATCCTGATGCGATTAAATATATTTGCTGTGGCTTGAAATCGAATCTAATTTTGAAAAAATTCAAAACCGCGGGCCAGCTTCGTAGACATATTGAGAGCATGGATTGGTAAGCACATAGACGATGTGCAGGACGCACAAGTGTCGCGTGAGACAGGATGTCGGGAGCGAGCATGCGCATAAAAGACAAATCATGGATGATTTATCCAAAACAGATTTATACTCAAATGTCCGCTAACGACCCAAAGCGGACACTCGCTACATAAGCGAGTACGGTGTATTTCAATATTAACAAGAATAATTTATCGGGGGACTCAAAATGAAAAAGTTTTATAAGATATTTCGTGTGGTGGCTTTCGCAATGACTTTCACTACTATTGTATTATCAGGTGCTGCAAATGCTGATTCACAGGAAAGCACTAGCAAGTTACTGACGGCAAATTTTGAATCTCGTAAAGTTGTAAAAATCGAAGCCGGAGATTTTCATTTTGTTCCGGGTCAAATAGCTCCCATTCACACCCATAAGGCGCCTGCTGTAGGTTATGTTGCAAAGGGTGAGATTCTCTATCAGGTTGAAGGTGAAAAACCACAGTTATTACGTGAAGGGGAAGCTTTCTACGAACCAGCCGGTCCTCGCATTCTTCGTTTCGACAACGCATCTGCAACGGAAGAAGCCATCTTTATCGATTTTAATCTACAACAGGAAGACGAACCTTTCATCGTTTTCGAAAAAGAGCTAACAGAGAACATCGACCGCCGTACGCTACCGACCATAGAACTGGATGGTCTAAGCGTTGATCAAGTGGATGTGTTTGTCAGCGAGCTAGAATCGAAAGGCAGCAAGAAAATTAAAAGACAGGAGCCCATTATTGGTTATGTTGCAGAAGGTATCGTTACATTGACAATAAAAGGTGAAGCGACACAGCGTATTGTAGCGGGTGGAACTTTCTCCCTGCCTACACATGATGAAGAGGTAATGATAATCAATGATTCGTCTGAAGTATCAGCTAAGGTAGTTACGTTCCATGTGCTTTAATTAGTCCGACTAGATCAAACTGTGAATGACCGCTTATGGCCGAAAGCCGACATTTAATAATAGGGTAGTACTGCTTGAGCTGTTCCTAGATGACACGAATAAAACACATGATCGCTATGATTTAATAAGCATGTTGAGAAAAATTTAATGCCACACCTGCAAATAGACATTAATAAAAATCTTAGCGATGAAACCAAAAAAAGTATTGCGAATCAATTTAAATCGATTTTCTCAAACGTGATGGATACAGGTACAGATCACATTGCTACTTCAATTAGAGAATTTGAAACATATAATCTAGATATAGGAAGAGTAAAGAATCATGAACAAGGAGTCGCGCTAGTAAATGCTGAGATACGAGAAGGGCGAGCACTAGATAAACGTAGAAAGCTTGCGCTTGGATTCATAAATGTTTTAAATAATTTAGCAAATGTTCCAGTCGAAAATATATATATCACTTTTAGTGAACACAAAGGAGAGGATTTCCACATGCATGAGCTTTACCTTCGCTCTTGGAAGGAAGGTGATGACCCTCTTACTTAAAATCTGAATGACCGCTATTGGCCGAAAGCGGTCATTCGATTTTGTGAAATAAAACAAACCTATAGAAATGTTTTAATCTTAGCAAACAGGAATAGTTAAATGAGTCAACTTTACAAAGGCACAATAAAAACCGTTGGAGAAAGCATGGCACGTAGCACTACCGATGCTCATGCATTCAAAATATTTATGGATGAGCCTGAGGAGCTTGGTGGAAAGAACGGTGCCCCGAGTCCGCTAGATTTTATTTTAGCATCACATGGAGGTTGTCTTAATTTCATGACATTTTATATTGCTAATGAAATGGGAATCCCAATTGAAGGCACTGAAATTTCAGTAACGGGTAAACTTGATCCAGGTAAGTTTTCCGGTTCGAATCTTGATGTACGTGCAGGGTATCAATCACTTGAAGCCACCATCAATATAAAGAGTTCTGCAAGTG